>JAFGHW010000001.1 GCA_016929895.1 Candidatus Woesearchaeota archaeon | reverse complement strand
ATTGCGCTTGTTAAGAACAAAAAGAAGTTGACAGTTATTGGAAATATTAGTGCAGTTACTGCTAATACTAGTGTGGAGTTGATTACAACACTGCCGATTAGGTCTCCTATTGCGAATTCTGCGTGGTTTTTTGTCATTGCTTTTACTGTGAATACTAGTTCTGGCAGGGATGTTCCCAGGGCTAAAAAGAATAGTCCCACAAATATTGGCGGAAGCATTAGTCCTAGTGCCAGGTCTGTTCCGTATTTTACTACATAGTGTGAGCTTCCGTATAATATTATTGTGCTTATTACGAATAATACAACTGCCCCTATTACTTGAAAGTGTTTTATTTTGTTTTTTAGTTTGGTTTTGTATTGTTTTTTAGTTTTAAGCAGGTGGTTTGTGTATATAAAAAAGACTATTAATAATATTACAGCATCTAGTCTTGATAATCTGTGTCCTATTAGCATTAATATCATTGGCAGGGCTGCTAGTCCTATCATTGCTATCACGTCTTTTTTTATTGCTAGTCTGGTTATTTTGACTTTTTTTGCAAGTATTACTGCTATGCCTCCTATTAATGTTATGTCTGCTATGTTAGAACCAATAACAGTTCCAAAGGCTAGAGAAGAATTTTTTGCTATTGCAGAGCTTATTCCTATGAATAGTTCTGGTAATGATGTGGAGAACGCCATTATTATAAATGCGCCCATGTATTCAGTGATTTTTAGAAATCTCGTTATTATTACAAGGCTTCTTACTAAAAAAGAACCGCTTACTACTAATACTACACAGCTTAATACAAATAATAATATTGTTAGTGTGAGCATATGCTGTTTTTTATATTTGGTGTTTTTATATCTTTCGCTATTTTTTAGCTGAGGAAACTGTTATATTTGCATAGATTTTTCCTCAACTACAGTTTGGAAAGCATAACATTTATATGGCTTATTTATGTTTTCCATTTTTTTTCTTCCAAAACGTTTATAAATTTCAAAATTTCTTTGCATAATAATGAGAGAAAAAAAGAGGTCTGTAATAGTCGGCTTGTTAATTAGTTTTATTGCTCATTTTGTTTATATTGCCGGTCTCTCAATTATGATTCCTTTGCTGTTTTTTGTTTTTTTTCCAGAGCATTTGTGGACTTCTGTTGTTTATGCAAAGTCTATGATTTTTTTTGCTGTTGGTTTGGTTGTAATTAGTGCTTTTGTTCTTTATATTTATAATAATTCTATCGGAAGAACTTTTTTTAGTTTAGGTCTTGCCACGTTTGTTCCAGGAAGTTTGGCTTTGGTTTTTTCTGTTTATAACAAGGAGTTTGTTTTTGGTTTTATTAGAACATATCTAAAACAATTTAATCTTATTGAGCCTTATTTGGATACTTATCTTGCTCATTCAATGCCTCGTGTCTGGGCGTTGACTGTTTCCTATATTTTGATAGGTGTTATTTTTATTTGGCTGGGAATAAGGTATTCAAGAAGAGAAACAACGCGTTCTTTGGCTAAGAGGGTTTTTGGTCCCAGGGCAAGGATTATAAGATGATTAATAAATAATGTTTACTCCAACAGTAAAATCGATTCCATTTTCTTTTCCTTTCACATCATTTTCTATCAAATCGTTTTCATTGAATCCTGCACCAACTATAATTTCAAGTGAATCAGGCATTCCTAGTGCCAATTCTAATCCTGAAGAAATTCCCTTGTATTTGAATATTCTTCCTCTGCTTGAGTTAATGTATAAAAAAGGCCTTATGTTTATTCCTTTTTCAGTCATGTGCAGTTTGCCTCCTGTTCTTAAATGCCTTGCTTTTCCATGTCCTATAAAATCTACATCTGTACCCAGATTGGTTTCTAATAAGATTTTTCCTGCAATATTAAAAAATGCGTTAGTGTCATAAAAACTTCCTTCTTTTGTTAAAAGATGTGTTATTTGAGGAGGTGTTATTTCTGTTCTGCCCAGTTTGAATGTGAATGGTTTTGTGTTTCGTTCACCTTTTGCAATGTACTTATACAATGCCCTTGTGCTGTCATATGTTTTTACTGAAAGTGCGTCTGCAATCAATGCCTGAATAAATAATTCTTTTTTGCTTAGCTCAATTCCTTTGAATGTCATGCCTTCTTTCCATCCAAATGCTAAATAATTGTAAGGATCATCTGCTTTTTGCCTGTATAAGCCTTTTCTGTGCAAATGATGCAGGTACATGTCTATGTCATTCCATAATCCTTGGTTTTCTATGCTTGGTTCAAAGTTGGATTGTAATTTATTTATCGGTTTGTAGTTTGCTCGGTAGTTAAGTCCTCCTTTTGTTGATAGTATTATATAGAATAAATCCAGATTTTTAGGTATAAGGTAAGATATTGCTTCATCAAAACTGAGGTTTTTCTTTAGGACGCTTTCCCTGTGAACTAGCGCGGCGTCTAGTTCGTCTTGGTTTAGTCCGTTTGTTATTGTTCTTAAATACTCTTTTTCTTCTTTTTCTGTTGTAAAAATATCAAATAAATCGTATAACCGAACTATATACGCGGGGCTGTTGTATTTTGGAACGCCCATGCTCCAGTCTGAAAAATCTATTCCAACTCCGCTAAATAATGATTTTTTTCTTGTTTCATAATTGTGCGCCAGTTCGTGTGAATAATATTCTGTTGCATAATTTAGATAACCAAAAACTGCTACTTGTCCTATTCTTCCTAATATGTGGTCGTCAAGGTTTAGTTCTCCTGCGAGTTCATCGCTTATTTTTCCAAATCCTTGATTGATAGAATACCATATTTTTGAATTTGCGCTAAAATCGTCTAATGGGGATTTGGCAAGATTTAGTATTGTCTTTCTTTCTGGTTTTTTGAATTGTTCTGATGGGTTTGTTTTCATTATTGGAGTTGGTTCTTTTTGCGGTTTTGCATCTTCTGCATTTGCTTTTTCTCCAAATAGAAAACTTCCTATTATTATCCCTCCAATAACTGCTTTAGTCGCAATATTCTTTAGTGAACTACATATGCTCATCTTAGAAATTGGCTTTTGGCAGTATTTAAAGCTTCGGTTAGTTATCACTGAGCCAGAACGATTATTTTTTTCTTCAGTTCATCTATTCCTTTATTTTTTTCAGCAGAAATAGGCAGTGCTTTTAGTTTTGAAATTTTTTTCATTTGTTCTGCTGAAGCCAAATCAATTTTATTAAGAACTACTATTGTTTTAATTTTTAATGTCTTTTTCATCTCATTCATTAATTTAATTTGGTCTTGTATTAAGTATCCGCATGTTTCAGATGGGTCTAGCATAAATATCATTTTTTCAGCTAAATGTTTTAAAGCTAAGATTGCTTGTTTTTCGATTTTGTTTCGCTTTTCAATAGGCCTGTCTAATAATCCCGGCGTGTCAATGAATTGTATTTTTTTTTCTATGTATCCAAGCATTATTTTTTTTGTGGTAAATGGATAGGTTGCTATCGCGGGTTTTGCGCCGGTTAATGCTTTTAATAAAGTGCTTTTTCCAACATTTGGGTGGCCGGCAATTACTATTGTGGTCATTCCTGTTTTTATTGAGGGGTATTCTTTCATTATTTTTCTTGCATGCTCTAAGTATTCCAGATTTTTCTTGACTTGTTTGATTACAGATACTGCTCTGCCGTAGAATTCATTCCGGTATTTGTTTATGGATTCCAGGTTTTTGCTTTTTTTAATTTTTTCGTTGTAGTTTCTAAATAATATGTTTATTTGTTTTTTAACCCAGTTCAGTGCGCCTAATGATTTTTTAAGCATGTAATAGTCTAAGGTGGATTTTACTAGTTCTAAATAAAACGGGTTTAAATGTGCTGTTTGGGGGTAAGAAGTTAGTATGTTGTCCATTTGATTGATTAAGGATTGTTTTACAGTGGCTATTTTGTCTAGTTCGATTATTTTGGATTTTTTCATTCTGTTAAGTTTTTTGCCTTGCAATTTGCTGCGAACATTTCCGGCGCGTTTGTTTGCTTTGCGAAAAGCTACATCTATGTAAAAGTCTGGCTTTTCTATTTTGGCAAGTCCTTGAAAATTCATATTCTTCTATATATAGTGCGCGGTATATAAATCTATTTAAATTAGGTATTAATAGGAGTATTATAGTCACGGTGGGTTAAATGGTTGAGAGATTTGGTTATTCATTGGACGTTGGAAAATCCTTGGAAAGCGAGGAAAAAAATAAAGAATCTGAGGATAAAGAAGAAATGGTAGTTGAAGAAGAACCTTTGGATACTCCTACTGGTGAAGATCTTTCTGCTGATAGTGTTGAAAAGGATATTCTTGATGATATAAAGGAAGATATTGAGGTTGGTTCTGGTTCTTTTAATTCTCCAAATGACGATTTTGAAGAATCTGATGATGATGACGAGCCTAATCTTGATACTAGTTCTGATGATGCGTATACAGAAGAAATGGCTTCTGAAGATATTTCTGCTGATAAAATTCCTCCTATAATTGATGATGAGGCTGTGCAGGATGAAGACGTGGTAGATACACGCGAGAAAAATCAGGATGATTTTTCTGCGCCCATCGAGCAAAGCTCTCTGGGAAAAGAGGAATTAGATGAGTTTGAAGAGCCAATGCCTGATGAGCCAGAGGATGAGCCAGAGGATGAGCCTGAAAAACACCCTGGTCCTGAGGAAGAGGATGTTAATGATATGGTTGATAGCAGTTTTAAGGAGGATTCTGTTAAAGAAGAATCTGTTAAGAAGGGGTTTGGTTTGTGGAAATGGGGCGCAGGTATCTTGGTTATTGTTATTCTTGCTTTTGTGGTTTATAAGATGGGTTTTGTTGGTGTTGTTGATAATACTCCAACTGTTTCTGATGTTGTTTCTACTGATAGTGAGCTTGATTCTTTTTTTGAGGATATTCAGACAGAAGATAATATTGATTTGCCTGTTGGTTCAGAATCCAAACCAGAAGAAGTTAGTCCTGTACAAACTCCAAATAAAAATCAAGATGAGTTATTAGATATTCTTAAGCAGGGGTTGGAATAGTTGGTGAAAGAAAAAGTTAGTTCATATGAATTACAATTGCCTGAAGTAAGGCATGGTAGAACAATATATATAGAACCCGCAGTTAAACCAAAAAAGAATGTTAGATTTAGAGAAATAACAACATTACAATTACAAATTGATTATGGGGGTGATTTTCTTGAATTTGAGTATAGAACAGAACCTGACGGGGAAATTAGGATAAAAAAAGTTCCTATCTCAAAATATACTGGAGGCACACTGGACTCAAGGCTAAGTCGTTTAACTCCAGAACAAAAACAAAGATTAATAGAAGATACAGGAATTCCTGTAGAAGAACTTGATGAGATTGCATCTATTGAAAAAGAAAATGAAGCAATGTTAGGCAAGTTATTGTTTGATCAATATAAATAAATACTTTCTTTATTATTTTTTAATTTATATTTACAATAATTCTACCTCTCTCTCCATACATATCTTCCAGGGCAGGTGTTCTGGCATGCTTGGTATGTCATGAATCCTTTGAAGTCTAGTCCTTCTGATGTTCCGTATGGGTCTCCTCCTACTCCTACTATGTATGGTCTGCTTGTTCTGCATTTGCAGTATCCTAATGGTGCTTCTACTTGTGTTGTTGTTACTCCGTATTGTGTGACTGTTGATGGTGTTGTTGCTTTTTGTATTCCTTGTATTGGTGTAAAGCGTAGATTAAATTGTCCTCCTGATTGTCCGCCATTCCAGTTTCCTGTTACTGTTCCTTTTGAAAATGATATTATTCCTTTGAATGTTCCGCTTATTGGCTGCCATCCTTGTTGTAGGTTTCCTGACAGCATTTGTCCTCTTCCGCTCATTGTTCCTGAAACTGTTCCTCCGTCTCCTCCTGCAAATGTTCCTGATAATTGTCCGTTGTATATTGCTTGTATTGGTCCGGATTCATATTCTCCTGAGAATGTTCCTGTTGCAGGTCCTGCAGAGGTAGAAAAACTTAGTGATGCTCTTCCATTTCCTAGTCCTCCAAAGCTTCCTGATGCTGTAACTTTTGTTTGTGCTTCATAATTTACTGCTTGTGTATGGCCTATTGATTGTCCTGTTGTTTCTAGGTTGTTTCCTATTGTGAAGAATAATGCCATCATTCCTGTTAATGCAATGATTGCAAAGAATACTGTTTTTGTTTGTTCAGTCATGTTCTACCACCTTTATGATTGCAGTTGGGCTTTGGGCTATGTTGCCGTATGTCGGGCTTACTATAAAATATACTGCGCCGTAATTTTTTAGTGCTTGTCTTCCTATGTATTCGTCATGCATGTATCCTCTTGCAAAATGAACATAGCCGTTTGCATAGTTTAATGCTACTGTTTCGCAGTTTAGCATGTCTGGGAATGTTTTTGGAAAAGAGCATAGCTTTGCTCCTATGAATTGTCTTGGGTCAAAATCATATGGCCCGAATTTTCCTGAAAAGGTTTTCATGTCATCGTGATATATGGGTATGAATGCTGATTGAAAATTGGCTGCTACTGGTATTCTATTGACGTATAATTGTATGTCTGCAGGTATTAATGAGTCTTTTGGCATTTCTCCTTCCTGAAGTTGTGGTTGTACTGTCAGTGTTGGTTGTTCAAATGCTTGTCCTGTGCTGAACATTTGCGATGTTTCAAACAGACCGAATTCTTCTATTGGCTGAAGAACAAATTCTCCTGTTGATATTATGTATAGTCCTCCAAGCATCAGTCCAAATCCTAAGAATGATATAAAGAAAAAAAATCCCATTATTTTTTGCAATTTATCACCTTTTTTAATATTTTTTGCTTTTATTATATATAAAGGTTTTTTAATTTTCTCTGGCTTGCTGTTTAACTTCTTCTGCATCAATATCACAACACTTATGAGTTAACTCTTGATATTTAGATCTCATAACAACTAAATATGGATCAATGCCTCGTCTTGTTCCCCATTCTTTATTAGTTGCTTTGACAAGGACTTCCACTCCTTGGGAATAATCATTTTTTACTTTTCGCATTTCTTCAAAAATCTTGTTCCACCACGGATCAATACCGCCGGAGTATGCTTCTTCCATTCTCCAACTCTGAGTAAGCAATTGCCATTCATTATCTATATATTCAAAATCTAGTTTATCTTGTTCTAAAAAACTAGTGCCATCATTTAATAAAATAACATGCGAATTACGAGTTCGCGGATAAAATGTTATAGTTTCAGTATTGCCATTTCCTGCGCTATCTGTGGCAATAATGTGTGCTTGTTCTCCTTGTCCTTCTTTAAAGTCGTCTTTAGTTGAATAATCAATACTGAATTTATTGCCGGTATATGTTTTTCCTGAGATGAGCCATTCATATGTGTATCCGGTTCCTGTTCCTCCTGTTGCCTCTGCTTCAAATGTGACTTTTAATCCTGTATTAATAATAGGCAATCTCAGTCCAATTATTGATTTTTGAGGAGAAATTATTTCAACATTAACCATGGGTATTAGCAGTTCTTTTTCTGTTACGTCATATTTTGTTTCAACCTTTTGAATATCTAAATCTTTATCAACTACGTCAACTGTTAAATCAGGCTGAGTTTTATATACTGTCCATGTCTTGCCACTATCTTCTGAATAAAATTTATATGGAGGTTGTATTAACATGTATTTACTAGGTGTTGGTTTGGATATTTCTTTTTTCTCTTCTGCTACAAATTTTCCGCCTTCTTCTTCTGTCATGCCTGCTACTTTGAAAGTGACTTCTTTTATTTGTTTTTGCCCGTCAGGGCTTATTGTTACTTGGTCTGTTGTTTCTCCGTATTTGTTTGCATCGTATAAAGTGAATATTGCTCTCCAGTCTGCCGGGTCTTTGGTTTTTAATGGAGTCGGCACTAAAGAGGTTTGTGCAGGAACGTATATGCGTACTGTTTGTCCTGGTTCTGGAAGTTTTTCTATTGTCACTTTTATTTGGTATTGGTTTACTTCTGATGGAACATGTAATTCGCCTTCTTCATTTGGTTGTTTTGCTAGCATTATGTCTCCTTTGTAGAACGTGCTTGCTGTTTTGCTTCTTGTGTTGTATATTGCTATTTCTTCTGAGGTCATTTCTATTATTGCTGAGATGCTTTTGATTTCTTCTTTGCCTTTTTCTTTTTTTTCTCTTTTGAATACTGTGTATGATGATATGTAATCTGTTGGTTCTGCTGTTTTTGTTGTTCCGTCTGTTTCTATTTGTGCCATTGCTATTTCTCCTGGTGTTTGGTCTAGATATTTTTTTATGTCATCTTCTGGAAGTTCTATTTCTATTTCTTCTGTGTAGTCTCCGTTTGATTCAAATACCCAGACTGCAGTGTCTTCTTCTGGTTTTATTTCTTTTACAGTGCTTCCTGCGTGATTAATTATTTTGTAGTATAGGAATTTTTTTGCTTCCTGTTGTTCTGCCGGGTCGTCTGGCATTTTTTGTTTGATTTTTGCTTCAAATGTGAATGGCTGGTCCATGAAGAATACTTTTGTTTTCTTTGTTGGATGCTCGCTGTCTTTGTAGTCTGGGTCTATGTCTTTGATTTTTATGCTTCCTTCTTGTTTTCCAAACTGGCATCTAAATGCGACTGTGACTGGGTCAAATGCGCAGAATCCAAATGGTTCTGCTCCTGCTTGTCCTATGTATCTTGTTGCTTGGTTTGATCTTTTTTCATTTGTTTTTGGGTCTATCCATTCATAGTATAGTATTGCTGTGTCATACCTGTATTTTGAGCCTGATTGTCCTGCTTGTATTGGCCAGGTGAATTTCTTGTTGAACATGTCTCCTTTGTTCATTGGTCCTCTTTCTGCTATGTGTATTTGCGGCCGGTCTTTTCCTACGCAGTCGCATTCATTGTTTCTAAATCCGTCTTTTTCAGAGCATCTGAAGTCATTGCTGCATTGTAGTTTTATTTGGTAGGTTATATTTGCTCCGGCTACCATTGCCATTCCGCATTCATATGCCCATGTTGTTAGTCCTGTTGGCACTGTTGTTGGTGAATATCCTCTGAAGTATCGTTTGCATTCTCCTATGAATGGCTGGCTTTCTATTGCGATTTCTTCTGTTGTGTGCTGGACTATTTGTTCTATTTGCAGGTCATATTTTCCTGTGAATGCCCACATGCATACTCCGTGTACAAGGTCGCGTTCATTGAATAATGCTGTCCACATGCTTGTTTCGCCATATCTTGATTCCATTGTTTTGCTCATTTCTGATGCAGTATTGGTTAGTATTCCTATTATGCTTCCTATTCCAAAGTCTCCTGTTATTCTTTTTCCTGCTCCTGACCATCCGATTTTGCTTGAAAAGCATTTTAGTAATTCATATATTCTGTCGCATACTACTTGTGATAAGAAATCATCGCATACTCCTGCATCTCCTTTTCCTATTTCTACTGTTGCCAGGCAGTTGCGCAGCATTGTCAGGATTTTAAGCCATTGGTCTACCCATGCTTTTACAGCTGGAAAGCAGATGCATTGTATTGAGCGTAATAGTCCTGTGTCTGCTCTTACAATGTATTCTTTGTTGTCTTCTGAACCGATTATTTCTTTTATTCTGTTGTATGTTCTTTCTATATTCTCGCATTTTTCAACATCTTGTTTTTTATTTTTTTCGCATAGTGCTGTTTTCAGTTCAGCTTGTTTTTGTTTGTCACTAGTTTTTTCGTTTTTGAAAATATGCGCAAGGTTTTCACTGTCATAAACTTTGTATAATGATTGTGTTAATCTTTTTGCGTCTTTGTGTTCTTCTTTGTTGGCTTCGTATTTTAGTTTATTGACAGCATATCCGCGGTATATTTTATAGTCTTCTGTTTCTTTTTTTGCATTTATTTCTGGTGTTACAAATACATAAACTCTGTTGTCTTCTGAGTCTTGTTTTCTTGGTTCGTAATTCATTCCTGTGTGGATTACTTCGTCTACTGCAGCCCCTGTGTTTGGCTCGCAAAATCCTGCCATTGCATTCCATAGCATTCCTCCGCTGCAGTCTATTCCTGTTCCTGCTGCTGACGGGTCTCCTGCTTGTCTTGCTGCATAGCATGTGCTTTCTTTTAGTTCGTCAAATGTGTCTAGTAAGAAAACATTTTCTCCGCTTACTTGTCCTATTCCGCATGCTGTGCTCCATTCGCGCGCATAATTTATGCCGCAGCATTCTGGCTGTGCTGCCCGCAAATATTTTGTGCAGTATTCTCTTGGTCCTTGGGCTTTTGTGTATTCGTATAATGTTTTTATTCCTTTTCCAGAAATGTCGCTGTATGTTGTGCTGATGTATTTTGGTGTTGTTGTAAATCCGCAGTCATTTCCTACAAATACTCTCTTGTTGGCAACATTTGTTTGTTGTGTCATTGGCGCGCCGTGTTCTGTTAGTATTGTCTGCATTTTGCTTTCTGTTTCTTTTCCTTGTGCTTTTGCTTTGTCAAAATGAGTTTTTATGTATGGTGTTATGTCGTTTATTTTTCCTGCTTTGTCTTGAATGTATGATTTGAATGTTTTGGCTGCAGGACACCCGACTCTGTCGCATGCACGGTGCATTACTTCATATTCTATCCATTTTCTTAGTCCTATCATTTCAGAGCAGGCTATGCATGAGTTTCTTGCTCTTTCATTTCCTTTGATTCCTTTTTCACTGCCCTTTTTATCAAAATCTTCATGATATACTAGTTCGCATATTCCTGCTTCTGCTATTTCTGAGTGCCAGCTGGCTTCTCCAATAGAGGCAATCCATTCTGATATTTGGCACGTTGTTAGTTCTGCCAGTCTTGCAAGTGCAAGTGTTCCTGCGCTTGCCAGGCATGTGTAAGTTGCATATTCTGTTGCAGTGTCAAGATATTCTTTTACTGGTTCTGCTTTTTTTAGGATATGGTCTATGTTTTTTATCCATTTTTTGACCATTTTTTTAGGAATATACTGTTCTGTTACTTTGGCTATTGATACTTCTATGTTTGAAAAACAGATTTTTTGTATTTTGTTTTCTCTTTTTAGTCCTGTTTGCTGGACATTTGGGTCTAGATAAGTTTGTTCAGTTGTTTCTTGGTATTGTACTTCCATCATTAGAAAGAATCTCATGCATCCGTAATCTAAGTCTTTTCCTAGTTCTGGCTGGAATGCGCATTTTCCATATCTGTGCCTTGATACATTGTATTCTCTTCTGTAGTGTGTTGCATCTTTTTCAGAACTTCCTAATGGGTCGAATTTGTTTATTTTTATTTGTATGATTCCTGTTGCTGTTTGCTTGTCTCTGGAGTATAAAGGCAGGACTGATGCAGTTATTTTGTCATTATCATAGTCTTTTTCATATTCCGGCCCCATTATTACTGGTGTTACTTGTATGCTCCGTATTGCTGCTTCATTTAGTCCGACATAGCTTAGGTTAAATGGTATTGTAATTGTTTCTATGCCTGTTATTAAAAGGCTTGGCAATAATTCTGTCGGTGTCATTGCTTGTAGTGCTGATGCTGTGTTTAATGAATATCCTGCTGCGCCCCCTCCGCATGTTTCGCAGGTGATTGTTTTTTCTATTTGGGCTTCATTTCCTGCAAGGTCTTTTGCAACAAGTCGGATGTGATTTTCGTATTGGTTTCCTGTTTCTATTGTTGTTTGTGTTGGGCTTGTTTTTATTTTTAGTGTTCCTTCAAGCAGAACATCTTTTATTCTGAAATATCCTGTTTCATCTGTTGTTCTTACTTTGCTTGGGTTTGATTCATGGTTTACATATACAAATATTGTTGCTTTTTCATTTAATTGTCCTGTTATGTCGACTTTTTTTCCTTTTATTGCCGGGAAATCCAGATAGCAATTGTCTAGTCCGTCAAGGTTTGTTAATAAAAAGCTTGGTGCAACTACATCGTGCATTATTTCAAATTCTTGCTTGTCTTGATTTCCTGCCGAGTCTTTTGCTATTAGTTCGAGTTTGTTTAATCCGTCTTCTAAGTCAATATTAAAATTAAAAGTATCCTTTGCTTGAACTGATTTGTAGATTGTTAAATTGCTTGTTTTCCAGTCAATTGTTACTGGTTCATTTGTTGTTCCAGTGATGGTTATTGTTCTTGTTTGGCTTCCTGTTGGTATGTTTATGTAAGTAACTTTTGGAGGACTGTTGTCTAGTTTTATATTGTAGGTTAATGTTCTGATGTTTCCTTGGGAATCTGTTGCTTTTATGGTTATGTCATTGTTTTCTTGAACAAGAGTAATTGGTGATGTTGAGAATTCTCCATTAGAATCGCTTATTATTTCAGCAACACGCGCTTTGTTTACGCTTACAACTACATCAATGTTTGCTTTGGTTGTTCCTGTTATTGTTACTGTGTTGTCTTTTGTTGCAGTCGGCACTGTTGCAAATAATTCAAATGTTTCAGAAGGTTCTGAATAAACAATTGGCATCATCACTATTAAAACCATCATCATTATTGCAATTGTTTTTTTTGTTTTCATTTTTTATTCAAATGTTGGTTTTAAAATAGCATCATATTCTCCTTCATAGAGATAATTTGCAAGTTTTGCTCTTCCTTCATCATTTAGAGGGACTGGTGAGTATTCAAATATGTGGAATACGATTGTATTTTTTCCTGCAAGTTCGTTGTAATCGATTTTTACTTTTTCTTGGCTGTATCCTCCTACCAAAGAGTCAACCCGTGTTAGTAATATGTCTATTTCATAGTCTGCTGTTCCGTCTACAAGGTCTATTGTGTCTTCTTCAGTGTATGTTTTGTATTGGTAATGGTCTGAGTCAAGTATTCCCAGGACTATTGCAATGTTTTCAGTGTCTTTTAGTTCTGTTCTGGTTTGTTCGTATTGTCCTGTTAATGAATTGTACTTGTGTATGATTATCTTGTAATTCATTTTTTTCAATTTTTTCAGAGGAATTTCTATTGTATCTTCTGTCATTTGTTTTGTTGAAGGTAAATATCCTTGTTTTGATGCTGCAATAAATGGGTTTACACAGCCGGTTGGTAATGAGGTTCTTAGGCGGTAGATTCCACCATCACCTATTGTTTTTCCTAGTTCACAGTATCTGTTAAAGCAGGTATATGTGATGTTTGCTCCTTCTAGTTCTGTTGCAAACATTGCTCCTGGTGTTATTCCTATTGCTCTTATGTCGTATGTTTTTTCTCCTGTTTCTTCGCAGAATTCATAATAGTATTTGTCTGTTGTGAATTGTCTTCGGTCTAGTATTTCTCTTTTTGCTTCATTGTCATCAATTAACACAGGGAATGCGAATTGGAATGTGTATCCTTCCCCTTTGAATGCTGTGTCATCTTTTAAAATCATTACAACTGGATGTTCTATGTCATATACAAAGTGCCATTGGTTTAGGCATAAGTAGCTTAGGTATTTTCTTGCTCCTTGTATTTTGTTTGATTTTAGCACATTTCCTTGGTGCGGGTACGGTATTATTGTTAGTTCCCATTCTGGCCTGTAGATAAATCCTGTTTTTATTTCTGTTGGCTTGATTCCTATGTCTAACAGCATTTTGAAATATTCATAGGAATCATCTGGTGTTTCAGACGGAAATTTTGGTTGTTTGTCTTTTTCTAATTCTTTGAGTATGTCTTCGTAATCTTTTTCCAGGTTTGAATATGTTCTTCTTGATGCATCAAATGGAGTGTATGGTGTGTTTTCTATTCTTACTGATGGAATATTGTAGGCAAGCATGTTTTTTGTTTCTTGTTCTATTTCATGTAAATACCATCTTGTTGGCGTACAGTCTAGTATCATTCCGTTTGTTGGTATGTCTGGATTTGCAGATATTAGTCCTAGTGTTATGTTTTCAAATGCCGCTTTTTTGTTTTCAAATTCCATTGTTGTTGTGGCTATGTCATAGATTTCTTTTAGCTTGACATCGATTTCCTTTACTATTTTGTTTAATTGGATTGTTTTGTCTGTTTTGATTATTTCTATTGGCCAGATTAGTTCTACTATTACTTTGTCTTTTGTTATTGTTGTTTTTGGGATGAATTCCCCTCTTGTTCTAACATTGTACTGGGGTGTAAAGCTTGAAAAATCAACGCAGTCTTGCAGTCTTTGTCTTAGGTATGAATCAATTTCCATTTGTAGAAGTTCTAGTGTTGGTGTTCTGTCTTGGTTTTGATAAAACCAGTACGGTATGTAAAAGGCTTCATAAGGGTCTAGGGAAATACGGCTTGCAGGCGTGTTTTTTATTTCTGCAGGCATGTTTACATATCCTCCTTGCAGTCCAAGTTTGATTATTCCTTCTTTTGCTGTTTGATAAACGCATTCTGATATGTATTCGTATACTTGTTCTGTTCCTTCTGGTATGATTAGTTTTTCTTCTACTGGTTTTACTACTCTTTGTGTTGTTAAGTAAACTACCAGTCCTATGCTTAGAAGGAGTATTACGCCCAATATTATGAAAAGCGTAACTTGTGCTTTTTTCCCCATTATATACCTCTTTTTTCTATGTTTTTTATAACCTGGTTCATATAGACTCTGTACCAGGCCATGAATATTATGATAATCAAAAATATTGCAGGATACTGTATTTGTTCTGGTATTAGTGTAAATGCTTTTGTTAGGATTATATAAATAATTATTATATAAATATATGGTATAAAAAACAAGCCGGTATGGCCTATTCCTGTTGTAAATGCTTTTCCTATTGCTCTTTTGATTTCTTGTTTCCATGCAAAGCTGTGATGCAGCACTGTTGTTAGGTGTATGTACAGGATTGTTCCTATCCCAAGCATGTAAACATAGTATTCTGGGGTTAGTATTGTTGCTCCTATGCCAAACAGTGTAACCCAGCCGGTTGCCCAAATCAGGTTTAATATAAAAAATCGTTTTACAAATGCTTTTGTTGGTTTTTGGTTTAATAATTTGGTCCATATCCATGCTCTGAATAATGCATAATCGAGTATTAACAGCAGATAAAAAATGATTATTATTATGAAAAAGGTTATTGCAAGTGTTTTTATTGCTCCAAGTTGTTGGCTTATTATTTCTGGTGTTAGTGATTGCACGTTTGTTAGTCCTAATCTGGCTAATTGTGTTGACATTAGTTTTGATGCTGCTTTTGCCAGTATTCCGGCGGTTAGCAAAAAGCATATGTCATAGGAAAATACCCATATTATGTTTTTGTCTTTAAAGCTGGCTAAAAATTCTGTAAAAGTTCTTTGTATTATTTGTTTGATTGATTTTTTTTCTTTTTTCATTTGTTTCATTTTAAAAACCTGTTTTTCCAGATGTTTGCGGAAGTTCTTCTGGTGCTTGTGGTGTTGGTGTTTCTTCTGTTGTGTTTGTTGCTGTGGGGTATGGTTTTGTTGCTGTTCCAACGTATTCTATTATTGGAGTGCACCATTCTCTTATTCTTCTGCCCAGATAGTTTCTGTAGTCTATTATTGATGGGTGGAATATTATGCATGCTTCTGTGTAATCATTTTTTCCATAGTCTATTAGTGGATTTGCTTCTGTTCTTTTTGCGCTTGTTCCTGGCGGAATTGTTTGGGAATCATTAAACCAGTTTATTTTAAATCCATCTTCTGTTCTGTATTGTATGTTGTATTCTATTGTTTGTTCTTCGTATGGGTTGTTTATTGCATATGTTGTTTTGTAAAGGCGGAGTGTTACTGGATTGTCAAAATCGTCTACTCCTTGTATTGTTAATGATTTTTCTCCTTGTATGCTTGCTGTTGCTGTTCTTTCTCCGCTCGGTGTTCTTCCTGCAAATACGCTTCTTGGAACTAGCGGGTATAGTTGTGTGTCGCATATTCTTGAGGTCCAGCATTGTGTTCCTCCTAAGAGTATTGTGTCGCAGAATATTTGGTTTATTTTTTCTCTGTGTCTTTCCCATCCGTCGCTTGTAAAGAATAACGAGCCAAATCGTGCAAATCCTTTGTATTCTTCATAATATGTTAGGAATTGTGATGCTGCAACTAATGGTCTTGGTTCTCCTGTACTTTGTGCTTTTCTTTTTTTCCATGCTTCTAATTGTTCATATTCTTCTGCTGTCAGTCTTTTTTTTGTTACTATTTCTTCTGGAAATGGGTATTCATCTTCTTCTAAGAATTCTTCTGCGCTTGTTGCTGGTTTTTTTGTTGTTACAAATACGTCTAAAATCGGATATTTTTCTTCTTGTGGTTCTGGTATTTTTTCTTTTGGCGGTTCTTCTTCACGATATATTTTGTCTCCGATATTTATTGTGTCTCCGTTAACAATAATGCTAACTAACAAAATCATTGCAAATAATATTCCAATTAATTTTTTATTGTTCATAATTTTATTATGAACACAAAAAAATTTGCCCCAAATTTTTTTACTTGCCATACTTTGTGTCTAGTTCTAGTTCTCTTGCTTTGTCGCAATAGCTTGTTCCGATTTTATAATCTTTTGATGTTGGCATTGATTTTATGCTTGCTACTGCATCCATTATTTTTGCAGCTGTTTTTGGTAAAATGCATATTACATATCCTGCTGCTTGTCTTAAAGGATCATCTTTTAGTTCTCCTTCTCCGCAGAATGGATTTATTCCTAATTCTGCGCATCCTCCGCACAAGCATCCTGATACTGCTCCTAGGATTGTTATTGGGTTTTCAAACCATTCTTTTACCATGTTGACTGTTTTGTCGTAAAATGATAATAATGGGAATATCGCAAATATTTCTCCCATTACATATGTGCATGTTAGGTATGCTTTTTCAGCTCGGCACCATGCAGGGTCTATTCCTTGTGTTTTTACTTCTTCAGCTAAGCATAGTGCGTATTTGCAATTAATTTGCCTGATTTTGTTTAAATTATAAATTATTCCTGGCCCACAAAAGCATAGTGTGCTCCAGAACAGGCTTTCTTTTACATCTACTAATTGTTGTCTTTGTTCTCCTGGCCCTCTCATTTTGTCCTGCATTGTTTGGTATTCGCTAAACCAGCTTGCTCCGAGCATGTTTTGAGCACCAGTGCATATAGAGCCTTGTTTGCCCCATCCGCCTCCTCCTCCGCCTATTAGAAATAGTTCTTCGCCTGTTCCTAGTTTTGATTCTTTCCAGCCTGCTTCTACTCCTTTTTTGTGTGTTGCATATTTTGCATCATCCCATGTTAGTCTGCAGTTTAGAAAATCACAAAACATGTCTATGAATTCCCAAAAATCTTGCACAGCTTTTGCTTCGCTTGATTCTGTTCCTGCTATTCTTTCTACTATTGTTTTTGCTGCTTCTGGCTCTGCATTTTTTTCTTTTGCTTCTTTTTCTCCAAGACCAAATATAAACTGTTCTGCTGGTCCTCTTGCATCATTGCACATTGATGCCCTGTATGCTTCTAAGTCATCTACTGTTCCTTTTTGTCCTGATGCGTATAATGCGGAATATAACAGTGGGAATAATGCGAATACTCCATCTAATGCACTTAATAGGCTTGTTATTGTTGATTTGTACCCGCAGATTTTTCTTGCTATTTCTGTGATTTTTTCTACATCATCTATCCAGCTCATTGTTGTCATTGCTTTTCGCATTTCATGATGAATGTCTTTTTCAATGTTTTCATATACCTCTCCTATTGGCAGGTCATAAAATTCCAGTTCTACATCAATTATTTCTCTTTCATCTGCTTTTGAAAAATAGTCCCCCACTTTTGATGCAATATGGATTGGACAGCTAAAGCTCATGTTGTTTATTGCAAATTCTGCAAGTTCTAGTGTGATTACCATGTATGGGTCTTTGCTTCCATATCCATTGTTCATCATTTGTATTTCTGATATTCCTGCGAGTTGTCCCCGGCATTCTGATAATGATTTATCAATAGAAGTAAAAACAGGTTCTGCATCATCATTAGTAGAATCAAGATTGATATGGCAGTAAATCATTTGTTCTTTTTGTTCTGTTGTGCTGCGGTCGATTAATTTTGGAGAACATGAAACTGTTGAGTTCCAGTATTCTGGTGATGTGTCATCTGATAAGCCGTAAATTATTAAATCATGGGAATATGTTTGTTTATTTCCTGCTCTGTCAAAGAGTTCAAATTCTATTGTTGCATTGTCTGGTCCTGAACGAGTAATTAATTGGCTGAATTCGCATGTTCTGATATTTTCTCCTCCGCATGTTCCTGGTGCATAGTTTCCTCCAATGCCTGTGAAGTTTGCATATGCATAGAATGTTCCGTAGGTTTTGATTTTGAATTCCATTGTGTCTCCTTTTACTGTTTTTTCTCCGTATTCTGCAAATGCATGTTTTACTGAAAATGCAAAGTCTTCTATTGTTGGCGGTTGTTTGTCAATTCGGATTGTTGTTTCTATTGAACTGCTTATTGAATTGTCCAAGTCATCTCGTGTTGCAGGGCTTAAACGAATAGTATAATCTTTGTCTGGCACTATTGGTTCTATTTCCCATGTGCATTCCCATACATCTCCTGTTTTTATTTCGCATGTGTCTGCTCTTTGTTGTGATGAATATTTTCTTCCAAGGGATGCCAAGTCAAGGTAAACGTGTTTTTTGAATAATCCTGCTCCTGCTTCTCGTATTTCAAGTGTTATTGTTCCTTTTTTTCCGATTAATAATGTTCCGTCTTCATCTGTTTTGTTTGTTTCTATTTTTACTGCTTCTGGTCCTGTGTCATCTACTGGTACTGTGCATGTTTTTGTTTCTATTATTTCATTGCCTAAATCATCTATTGCTCTTATTGTTACTTTGCAGTTTGATGGATTGGTTATTGATATGTCTTTCCATACGTAATTATTTCCGTATCTTTCGTCAGGCATTTTTTCTCCTGTTAGTGATGGATTTAGATAAGACAGGTCTGCTGTTACTGCATCTACATCATCATTATTTCCTTTGACTACTGCTTCTATGCTTCCTGTAAGGCTTGTTCCGCTTCTCATTCCGGTTATGTCAAATCCGTCTGCATCTTTTAGTTGTAATGATATGATTTGCGGCGGCTGGTTGTCTATTTCATATTCTTTGCATACTGGGTCGCTTTGTTGGTTTATCATGTCTGTTGCTCTGGCGCATAAATTTATTTTTTCATAATCTGAAACTTGTCTTGTATAGTCTATCGCGTTTTCTTTTTGGCATTGTTCTTTTTGCCCTGCTTCTGCTGCAACTTTTATGTTGTTGATGTAGAATCCAATTTCTTTTATTCCAGAGCATGTTGAAGTGTCGCTTGTTGTTGTGGCGTAATCTTCTGCTTTGTAATTAATTGTTACTTTTTTGTTTGTTCCGCGTAATGGTGTTATGCTGAAGTCAGTTATTATCGGCGCGAGATTGTCAATGATTATTGTTTTTTCTGTTGCTTCTATTACATTTCCGTCTGCATCAAGCAGTTCTATTTTGAATTGTTTTTGTCCTGAGTATGGTCCTGTTGTTGTGTATGTGCATTTGTATGCTGTTTTTCCTATTGTTGAGCAGGTTTGGAATCTTTCGCTTATTCCTGAGTGATATATTTTTAATCTTCTGGCTGCAACTTCCATTGACGGGCTTCCGTACATTTCTGCTGTTGCTTCTATTGTTATTTGGTCAGAACTTCTTGCATACCCGTTTATTTCGTCTGTTCCTGAGTATTTTGTTATGTCCATTTGTGCTGCATATGCTGGTGTTAGCATTATTACGAGCATTGCTAGTATTCCTGCAATTATTTTTGGTTTCATATAAGTTCTGGCTCCAGATATTTTCTGTAGAGTGTTGAGTATGATTGCATTTTTCCTATTTGTTCTAAGTCTTCGATTTTTCTGTTGCTTTTTGGTATTTTGTCAAGTGCAAAGTATAAGTAATTGAATGTTATTTCATTTGTTGAGTCTAGTGCATCTTTTGTTAGTTCCCATTCAAATTCTGCTATTCCTGTTGGCAGTGGTTGTTTTTGGTCAAAAACTATGTCTTCTGAAGGTATGTATACTTTTTTTGGGTCTGCAAATGGGCCGGCGTCAAATGTTCTCAGGTCTTTTGGTATTATTACTGCTGGTTGTGGGTATCTGAAATTGAATATTTTTACTTTGTATTTTCCCGGCAGCATTCTGATGTTTTTTGAATTGTCTCGTGGAGGGTCTCCGCATGGAATTTTTGCTTTTGTTAGTCCTCCGCATATTTGTGCTGAAGTTCTGAATGCTTCTTCTAAGTCAGAGGTTTGTCTTTCAAGCATTATCAGTGTTTCTTCGTCTTTTTCTGGGTGTGCTTTTCCTGTTTCATCTAGGCTCCATGCATTTTGTCCTGTTTTCTTGACTAGCCATTTCATTGTGTTTATGTCTATCAGCCTGTATGGTTCAAGAGTTATTGTGATTGTTTGTTCTTCTTTTTTTGACGTGTCTGCAAGAGCATTGGCAGGATGGTATTCATTTTTTTCTACAAGAATCATTCCTCCTATGCATTGCGGGAGTTTTGTTTTTATTTCTCCGTTGGTTGTTGTTCCTATGTTGCAGCTTTCTGTTCCGCAGTTAAAGGCGATTTGTGCTTCATCTACTGGTTGTTTTGTTTTTCCGTCATTTACTTTTATCGTGAATTCTTCTGAAGTCCAGTGTTCTTTTTTGCATAGCATTGTGTTTTCAGATATGTCAAGCATTTGAGTTCTTTGATAGTTTGTTTTCATTGGCTGGTTTGCTCTCATGTTGTGTTCTATGAAGAATTTGAATGTGTATCCTTCTCCTTTAAACGAGTATGGATTTGTTAGTTCGATTAGTATTGGAAAGCTTAGGTCATATGCAAAATTGTATCTTTGTATTCCTATTACCATTCCCAGCATTGGCATTGAGCTTGTTGCTGTTTCTGCTTGGCAGACTTGGCCAGGGCATACGTCTATGTATGGATCCCACCAGTCAAGATAGTTGAAATTGATTTTTAGTTCTGGGTGTAATTCTTTTATTTCTTCGTCTAATAATACTGCTGTGTTTCTGTTGTAAAGGGTTCTGTATAGTTCTGGGTCTGTTGTTCCTTGTGGTGCGTTTCTGTCTTTGTAGTTTAGTGTTCCTGGTACTTGTAGCAATGGGATATAGCTTGTTAACATTCCTGTTAGTTTTTCTTTGATTTGTGGTTCTGTCCATATTGTTCCTGCTCCTAGTCCAATGTCTAGTTCTGCTATTGGCGGCAGTGCATCTTCATCTAATCTGGAGAATACTGAGATTAATTGGCCTGTGTATTTTTCCAGGTATCCGTATTGGCTTTCTAGTTCTACTAGTTTTGTTGATACATCGTATATTTCTTTTAGATTCAAATCAATATTTGTTGCATAGTCAGGTATTTCAAATGTTGTTGTTCCTTTTGTTGCATGTAACGGATATTCTACGTAGAATACTATGTTTTTTTGTCCTATTGTTACTGTTGTTTGTGGCGGTTTTGTTTTTGAGAATATGTATTCTGGGAATGCTTCAAAATTTCCCAGGCAGTTTTCTATGTTTTGGTTCATATAGGTTTCTAGTTGTTTTTTGATTTGTTGTATTGTTGGTCTTTTGCTGTCAAATTGGCAGTTTGAGAAACAGGTGTTAGGCGAGTCCATATGCCGCCAGTATGGTATTATTAATTCAGAATTTTTTGAGAACTGAACTGCAGTGCCTTCTGTCGGTTCTATTGGATTGTATGCAAATCCTGTTGTGTCTATGTATCCTCCGTGTTCTCCTAGTTTTATTAATGATTCTTTTGCTGTTTCTTCTATGCATGCCCGCACATATTGTCTTATTGGTTCTGCTTCTATTGGCACTTGCTGCACTCTTGGAAGTTCTGCCTGTTCAATTACTCTTGGTTCCTGAACAGAATATAAGTAGATTGTTATGCCTACTGCTAGTAGAAGTATGAGTCCTATAACTATGAATATAGTTACTTGTCCTCTTTTATTATACATTAATACCTCCTTTTTCTAACAACAGGATTCCACCAATCTGTTAGTTTATATTTAAGTGGAATATGTTGTGCTCAAGAACCGCCAGATTGATGAAATCCTGAGCATCAAGAACCACTCGATGCAAAGTCAAATTATCATACCACCTGTATTCGAATGGTGGTTCTTGACATATCACTATATATTGGGTATTTTAGAATTAGGGTATTTAAATTTAACTGTTTTTTATGAGTGAATAGTAAGATTTATATTTTGTACACTTTTTAGTGGAGTTATGAAAATCTTTATTTGTGCCAGCAAGCATTTGTATCATTTGATTCCTCCTATTAAGGAAGAATTAGAAAAAAAAGGTCATTCTATTACTCTACCTAATAGTTTTGATGATCCTATGCTGGAAGAAAAAGTTAAAGCAAAAGGAAGAGAAGAGCATATTAGGGTTAAGAGTTATTATTTAAGAAAACAGATTGAAAAAGTAATGGCAAATGATGCAATTCTTGTTATGAATTTTGAAAAGCGCGGGCAACAGAATTATATTGGCGGAGCAACTTTTCTTGAGATATTTAAAGCATTTGAGTTAGGAAAGCCGGTTTTCTTGATGAATCCTATTCCTGAAAATAATAGTCTGAGTGATGAATTGATTGGGATGAATCCAATCATTCTTAATCAGGATTTGTCCAAGATTGACCAATAAATATTTATAACAACTGATTAATCATTCTTGTATGGATAGAGCTTTGTTGGATTATGTTAAAAAGCATTCTGGCATGCCTTTGCCTGAATTAAAGCTTGAGCTTATGAAAAGGGGTTTTTCTTCTTATCAGATTGAGCAGGCTTTGGAAGACGTCAGGGCTAAGAGGCGTTCTTTTTTGATTTCTTTTTCGATTTTATTGATTATTGCAATAATTCTTGTTATTGTTGGTTTGGTTTTTATTTCTTTTATTCGTCCTGCAGAAGAATTAGTAAAGGTTCCTGTTGAAAAACAAACACAAGCGCAGAAATGGATTGCTGTTCCGTCCGAAAGGCCTGCTGCTCCTTCTGAGCCGTATGTTGAAGAAGAAATAGAGGAAAAAATTGTTGAAAAAGAATTTGTTAAAAAAACAGAAGCTATCCCGTCCAAAACCTTGGAAGAGATTCGCGAGCTTAGTAATTCTAATCCGCAATCTGCATTAGAACAGTGCAGTCTTTTGGAAAATAGTGATGAATGTATTTCTCTGGTTGCAAAGAATTCTGATAATGCAAATGCCTGCAATCAAATAGTAAATTCAGATATCAGGGACAATTGTTTTTTCTTTTTTGGCCAGTCAAACAAAGAATATTGCGAGAATATTGTTTCTGCAAATGTTAGGAATAATTGTTTTATTATTTCAGATATTCAGGAAATTTCTTAGCTAAATACTGGTTCTAATTCTTGTCTGAATAAGTCAGAATATTCTTTTATTTTTCCTATTTCGTCTAATCCTATGCATGGCGGGTATGCACATCCTGTTGTATCAAGGCATGTTGGCGTTGGTACTTCTAGAACGTAAAAATTGATATTGGTGAGTCCTGAGTTTATGTCTGCTTCTGTAACAATCCAGTATCCGTTTTCAGAATCAATCATTGCTCCGCCTAATAAAGCCGGCCTGATGTTCATGTCTTCTTCAGGCAGTTTCATCCATTTTTTGCATTCTGTTTTTGCGCAGTGTTCTTCGCATTGTTGTTTTGCAAAGTCCAGGTCTTCGCACCATTCTGGTTTTAATGGGAATATTATTTTGCAGCTGGTTTTGCTTATTTCTGTGTTTTCCTTGCATGCGGTGCTGCATGCTTTGATTGCGTTGTTTTGTTTTTCTTCTATGCAGACTGATTTGCATTCTGCTGGGATTACTATTCCTATTTCGTCAAGGTATTGCATTGTTACTTTGTATTTTCCCGGGACTAATTTTATTTTTGAATCTTGGTCAATAACAATTGCTTGTACAAACGAGGTGTCAATAGGATTTTCTTTGACTTTTTCTATGCTCAATGTTGCTTTTTGTGTTGAAATAGGGTTTTGTTTTTTGTCGCAGCAGCTTGCTTCTATTCCATTTTTTGTTTCTGTTGAAGTTATAGGCATTTTTTTAAAGCTGACTGTGAATTCTTTTTCTTTTTTCAAGTCAAAATTGATTATTTCTGCTTTGTTTATTTCTGTGTTTAATGAAACTTTTTCAGTTTTATATCCTGGTTTGTGTACTGATAATGCTCCGCCATAGCAGATTGGCAGTTGGAATTCTGCTTCTCCGTTCTCGTCGGTAATTCCTATAGAACAGGTTTTATAATTTCCGCAGCGGTAGCTTATTCCTGCGGTTTCTATTTTTTCTTGCCCTGATTTTACGATTATTTTTATTTTTCCGCTTAGTTTTTGTTCAGCAGAGCAGAACTCTGTTTTAAATATTTTTTTTGTTTGGCTTATTCTTTTTTCTGTGTAGCACATTTCTGTGCATTGTGTTATTGTTTCGTATTTTTTGTTGTCAATACTGCATTGGTATTTTCCTGCTGTTTCAGTGCATTTGCCTGATGTTCTGTTGATTATTAGTGTTTCTTGTTTTGTTTTGCTTGAATCCCATGGTCCTAATGTTCCTTGTCCGATATTCCAGTTGTTTGGGTTTTTATTGTCTCTTATGTTTGTTTCTACTGCAAAATTCAAAGTATATCCTTCTCCTCCAAATGCGTTTGAGTCTCTTATTTGGAATAAAAGCGGGATAGACAGGTCGTAATAAAATTCATATGTATTTGTTTGTATTGGCGGGAGTATGTCATATGGGAAGTTTTGTTTGTGATATGTTCCTGTTAATGGTTCTGGGTTTATTGAAAAATAAATCGGCCAGTCATTATAGGATATGTCTAAAAATAAGTTGTATTTTTTGTTGAGGTCATTTATTTGCATTGCATTGTAAAATCCTTTTGTGTATTTGTTTTTTGAGTTTATTTCTTTGGAGTTTTTTGTTCCGTAAAATCTAAGCAATGGCATGTAACTGTTTAGTGTTTGTTGTATTTTTATTTTTACTATTTCTTTCGCCCATGTGATTAGATAATAGTCGTGTGTTATTTCTGATATTGGCGGCAGTTTGTCATAAGACGCGCCCATATGCGCGCTCAGCATGTGCATTATTCTTTCTTCAATTACTGATTTTTCTTTTTCCAGGTTTATTATTTCAGTGGCCAAATCATATATGTCCTTGAATTTTACATTTATTTCTGTTTCAAAGTCTTTTATTTTTGTTGTTTGCCCTGCTTTTGAGATTTCTATAGGGTATTCAGAAGTTATTCTTATTGAGTCTTTTGTGATTTGTGTTTCTATTATTGGTTCTTGTTTTGTTTTGATTGTGTATTGGTTAGTGAACGGCGCAAATCCTTTAATGCATATGTTTAAATTGTTAGCAACATACTCATTGATTTGTTCTTCTATTTCTGGAAGTAATGGCATATTGTCTGATGTTAAATAGCAGTTGTTGCATTGGTTTGGTGTTTTCATATACCACCAGCAGGGTATTGAGTACAGTTCTATTTCAGAGATTGGCAGCCCGTCTCCTTCTGCTGGTTCTGTTTGTAAATTAAATTCTCTGTATTTGTTTTCAAATGAAATATATCCTCCATTGTCCCCTATTTTTTTTAGCGCGATTATTGCTGTTTGTTTTATGCATTCCTGGACATATTCTTGTATCGCGGTTTCTGTCGCCGGCATTTTTGGCTTGATAATTACTTTTGTTGCAAAGTATATTCCTAATCCTAATGCAAGTAAAATAATTATTCCAAGGATAATAAATAGTGTTACTTGTGCTTTGCTTCCATAACGTGGCGCGGCATTGGCTTTATTTGTTTTCATCTTTCTATTATCGGAACCTTGAATGCTCCGTATTTGTGCACTAATCGCACTTCATTAAAGTTTTGTGTTGAATAATTTGTGTAATAATCTGCAACTCCTGCATTTATTCCTATTGTGCCTGATGCTATTTCATAATTCAGTTTTTGGTTTTCATTAACTAATTGTAAAATATATTGTTGTGTTTCTTCATATGGTTCGATGTAATAATATACTTCATAGAAGTTTTCATCGCCCAGATTTGTTTTGTATGCTTGTATTGTCATGCTTGTTGTTCCGTACGCGGCAAATCCAGTTTCTGTTTCTGCATTTTCAGGAGCAGTGTTTCCGGCGAATTTTGAGCAGACTTCTATTTCCCATTCTTCTACTTCATACCACGGTGTTGTTGGTGTTCTAACTCCGCCGTAAACAAGCGCGGCTAATAAAATCACTATAATTAAAAATATTATTTTTTTATTCAACAATAATCATCTCCTTTTAGTTTTCCTGTGTACTGGTCCCATTTGTATTTGTTTCCTTTGAAAAATCCTGTTTCTTGAAGCATTTGCATTCCTGCTGTTGCTGCGCATAATGGCACGGCCATATCAGAGAGAATATTTGGCTGGCCAAATGTTTCAGGATATGCTTCTTGTGAAAACACTCCTGTTTCATAATCGCAAAGGTTTTGCCATATTTCTCCTGCAAATATTACGGGCAGTTGTTTCATTATTGTGTTGGTTATTTCAGAGAATATTTGCGCCGCTGCATTTCCTCCTGATATTTTCCAGGCTGCTCCGTCAACATACAGGCATTGTTGTTGTTTTAGTGTTTTTTCGCATTCTGTTAAAGGGAATCCGTATTCTGCGTTTTGTTCTATGCAGTTTTTGTAAATGCATTTGATTTGTTTTTCTTTTTCCAGATTGTATGAAATTGCTGGCAGGCAAAGGCATGCTTGTGCTACGTGTATGCTTTTATATGGCTCCCATTCATATATCGTGAATTGCTCTATTGTTGTTGGTTCTCCATGTTTGTCGTCTAATGTGAATATTTTTTCCCCTGCTGCTTGTTCTATCAGGGCAGTATGTGTTTCTGAATAATCGCAAAGCTGGCATGATTGCATTATTGTCAATGTTTTTGTGAATGTGCTTAGTATTGTGCTGGCTCCTGTTATGCTGTACCCGGGATTCCATATCGCCCATAAAACAAATGTGTGGCCTGAATGAAGTCCTTTTCCGGCTATATTCCATAAGAGTCTTCCTGCTGCTTTTGTGTACGGCGTGGGGATTTCTTCAAGTGCTACTGCTATTGGCCATATTACTCCGAGTACTTGTGTTATTATTGCGTCTCCTTTTGCTGCTGTTTCTGAATATGACGCGATTTGTCCCAGAACTCGGTTTGTTCTTTCCAGATGTGCTATTTGTTTTTCAAAATCATGTATGTCTTCATTTATTTGGTTTATTTTGTTTTGTATGTTTTCATTTATTTCGCCCAGTGGATTTGAGTATAATTGGATTGTTTGTTGTATTTGTTTTTCTTCTTCTATTGTATTATTGTTTTGCAGTATTTTTAATTGTATTGTGCAGTTTATTTCTGTTGAATTTTTTTCAGTAGCAGGCATTAGTTTTGTGATAATTATTGGTGTTCTTGTTGTTTCTTTTATTATGAAATAGTCAATTAAGTCTTCTGATTCACATTTTGCTTTTGCTGATATTATTTTTGCTTCTTCTCTGGGATTTGTTTGCAGAAATACTGTTTGTATTTGAACTGGCACTTCTGTTATTGTTGCTGTTCTTCTATCTATTTTAGAAGGAGATGTTTTTACATTTGCCAGTCTGAAAATTTCTGCATTGCTTAATGGAGCCGTGATTAGTAGAATTATAATTAGCACTATTATTTTCTTCATTTATTTTCCCCTTTTAAAGTCTATTTTGTTCTGTTGTATATAAATATTTTGTACATGTGCATAATTTATTTAGAAGTAAGTATTACTGTTTCTTTGGTCATTCTTTTTCCATCTGATGCTATTAGTTCTAATGGGATTTCTCCTCGGGCTCCGTCGTTTTGTACAGTTATTTGGTTTCCAGATAATGCGATTTTTAGTCCTTTTTGGTGTTTTGTGAGGAATGTCAGTTCATCTCCTTCTGGGTCTGCAAAGTATTCATTTAGGTTTAGTGTTAGTTGGTCTTGGAATTCGAAGTTTTTTTGTTCTGAGTTCCAATATGGTGCTTGGTTTCCATACAGTCCTTCTTCCAGAACTGTTAGCCCGAAGAATGATGGTTTTGCAAAGACTGCAAAGCTTATTAGTATTACAAATACTGCTATTGCAAAGACATATCTGTTTATGCTTGTTCTTGTGTCTATTCCTTTTATTCCATTGTATACTTTTTGTATTTGGGTGTATGCTATTTTTTTATGGTTATAGTCTAAGTCAGAGTTTTTTATTATATTATATAGGTCAAGAAGTTCTTGGTATTTTTGTTCTGCAGTATCTTTGTTATTTGAGTCTATTGCTACTTGTGCAGAACTGTAGATTTTAATGAACCTTTGTATGAGGTCTATATTTGCCATTTTCCACCCCTTTTAGTATGGCTTATTTGCTGATTATTTAAATTTTATTATTTTATTTTGCTTCTTCTTTTTTTTCTTTTGGCTTTTCGCTTTCTTTTTTTGGTATTTCTAAGGGTGCTGGCCCCTCTTTTGTTACTTTTAGATTTATTTGTGAAATATTATTGTGAATTGTGTTTCCGCAGACTGTTTTTCTTTGTCTTTGTCCTTTTCTTTTGGATTTTAATCCGATTCCTTGAATAGCGAGTATGCGTTTTCTTCCAGGTCCGGTGATGTCTTTTCTCATTGGAAATCCTGCATAGTCGCTTCCTCCTGTTATTAGGAATTCATAGCCTGTCAGCCCTATAAGTTCTCCTTTGATTGCTTCGCCTATTTTTTTGCCCAGGAAGCCTTTAGAATCTGGTTCTGGCACTTCTTTCTGCAGGCATTTGCCGCCTTTTGTTCCTATTACGAGTTTAAAGGTAACCATAGTCCTTTTGTATTTGACAGTCCTTTATAAACGTTGCGGTAGTGAAAAACAGAAAAAATAGCTTTGGGCCGAGAAAAAACCAAAACCTTTATATAGTCTAATGAATATATATTCATTATTAGTTATGAATTAGTATTCAAATCGACTTAAGCCGGTTTGAGGGAGGAAAATAAAATGCCTTATGGAGATGAAACTGGTCCTGATGGTTTTGGACCTATGACTGGAAGAGGACTTGGTTTTTGCGCAGGTTTTAATAGCCCTGGCTTTGGCAGAGGAATGCCTAGAGGTGGCCGTGGTTTTGGCAGAGGCAGAGGTTTTGGTCGTGGATTTGGCAGAGGTTTTGGCAGAAGAATGGCTTTTGCTCCAGTATATGATGAATCTGGCTATGCTGAGTCAGATTATTCTGAACCTAGAACAAAAGAAGAAGCAAAATTTGCCCTTGAGCAGGAAGCCAAAACAATAGAACAAGAACAGAAACTCTTAAATAAAGAACTTGATGAAATTAAGAAAAGACTAAAAGAGTTGAAATAATGAATCAACAGTCAGGTTTAAAGCAGGCTGTGAAGCAGTCAGCTAAAGCTATGTGGAGGAGCTTGCCTATTTTGCTTGGCGTGATTCTTTTAGTGAGTTTGTTCCATTCTGTTATTCCAAAATCTGCTTTTGTTTTTTTGTTTAGCAAAAATATTGTTTTGGATTCTTTTATAGGCAGTGCTATTGGCAGTTTTCTTGCAGGAAATCCTGTAACCAGCTATATTCTTGGCGGAGAATTGCTTTCTCAGGGAATTAGTCTTACAGCAGTAACTGCTTTTTTGGTTTCATGGGTAAGTGTTGGTGTTGTTCAATTGCCCGCCGAATCGATTTTACTGGGAAAAAAGTTTGCAATCATAAGAAATATTACTGCTTTTTTATTTGCAGTTGTTGTTGCAATATTAACTGTTTTGATTTTAGGTGTTATTTAGATGGCAAAGAGCGAAGTTAGCAGAATTGGCTGGTATTTTTTGGTAATTGTTATTCTTTTATACCTAATAACTGCTTTTTTTAGGTTTGAGTTTATAATTCCCAGTCTTGATTTTTTTCTTGGAATATTTAAGAAAATTTGGTGGGTTTTTATTTTGGTTTTTGTTTTATTGGTATTAGTAAATTATTTTATTAATCCAAAGGCAGTCTCAAAATATTTAGGAAAACAATCAGGTATTAAGGGATGGTTTGCAGCCATTATTGGCGGAATTATTTCTACTGGGCCTATTTATATGTGGTATCCTTTGCTTAATGAATTGCAAAAGCAGGGCATGCGAAATGGTTTGATTGCAGCATTTCTTTACAATCGCGCTATAAAACCTGCTTTGATTCCATTGATTATTTTTTATTTTGGTTTGACATACACAATTGTTTTGACTATTGTAATGATTTTTGTTTCAATATTTCAGGGAATTATTGTTGAAAAATTATGCGAGGTGTAAAAATGAAAATAGCTGTTGCTTCAAGTGGCAAAACCATTGATTCAGAAGTTAGTCCTATTAGCGGAAGGGCAGAGTATTATTTGATTTTTGAAAACAAGAAATTGATTAAGACTATTAAAAATCCATTTCAGTTTGGCGGCGGCGGCGCAGGCATTGGTGTTGCGCAAATGCTTCATAATGAAGGTGTCAAATTAATTATTAGCGGCAAAATGGGTCCAAAGATGGAAGATTTTATCAGGGATAAGAAAATAAAGCATAAGAGTTTAACTGGCAAGACTGTTAAAGAGGTAATAAATGCCCAGGCCTAGATTATTTAGAAGAGTTAGATTTAATCCTGAGGTTACTTTTTTTAAGCCTTCAGGAGTTCGTTTGGTTGAACTGCAGGAAGTTATTCTTACTGTGGATGAATTTGAAGCAATTAGGCTTTGTGATTTAGAAGAGACTGAGCAGAAAAATGCTGCCAAGAAAATGAATATTTCTCAGCCAACTTTGCACAGAATTTTATTGTCTGCAAGAAAAAAACTGGCTGATGCTCTTGTTAACGGTAAGTCTATAAGAATTGAAGGAGGTGTTTATAAGATGGTTGCTCCAAGAAGAGGCATGGGCCCGGGCATGGGCCGTGGAATGGGCGCTGGCAGAGGTTTGAGAAGGGGAATAGGTCCTGGCGCAGGCCGCGGAAGAATGGGCGGATTTGCCGCAGGTCCTTCTGGTGAATGCAAATGTCCTAAATGCGGTAATAGGGTTCCTCATAAGATTGGAATTCCTTGTGTGCAAAGAAAATGTCCTAAATGTGGAACATTAATGACAAGAGCATAAAATTAAAATATATGTTTGCAAATACCAGATAACCATGAAAAAAATAGGCATTGCAGCTTTTTTTTTATTTTTTGTATTGATTATTGCGCTTGTTTTTTCTATTAATAATTTTACATCCACTGGAACTGTTATTGGTATAGGGTCTAAAGAAGTGATTCTTTATGACTTTTATGGAAAAGGATGTCCTCATTGTGCTAAGTTAATTTCTTTTCTTGATGATATCGAATTAAAATATAGCAATATTAAGATTATTAAAAAGGAAATTTATTTTGATGATGCTAATCGTGAATTATTTCAGGATATGGCGGCTTCATTTGGTGAGGAGATTTCTGGCGTGCCTACTGTTTTTATTGATGATAAGGTTTTTGTTGGTTTTAGTGATTCTATTGGAGCTTCTTTAGAAAAAGAGATTGAAAGATGTTCTTTAGACGGATGTAACGACCCAATGGAGCATGTTAAAACTCCTGAAACTACTTCTATTGTTGCTGAGAGTTCTCCTCTTGAAGACCCGGGTAAAACAAAATTAAAGCAGAGCTTGACTTTGGGAGCAGTTATTTCTGCTGCTGCTGTTGATGCTATTAATCCCTGTGCTTTTGCTGTATTGATTATTTTATTGACTACTATTCTGGCAGCAGATAATAGAAAGCGCGCTCTTTATGCTGGGTTGGCTTTTACTTTTTCGATTTATATTTCGTATTTTTTAATGGGTTTGGGTTTGTATTCTGCTATTCAGGCAGCAAAATTTACTCATTACTTTTATACAATTGTTGCTGTTCTTGCAATTTTGGTTGGTTTGTTTAATTTGAAAGATTTTTTTGCTTATGGAAAATGGTTTGTTATGGAAGTTCCTGTGTCTTGGCGTCCAAGGCTTAAATGCATTATTGGCGGCGTTACTTCTGTTCCTGGTGCTTTTTTGATTGGTTTTATTGTTAGTTTGTTTCTTTTGCCTTGCACTTCTGGCCCGTATATTGTTATTCTTGGTTTGCTTGCAAAGACTGCTACAAAGAATTATGCTTTGCTTCTTTTGCTGATTTATAATCTTATTTTTATTCTTCCTATGCTGCTGATTACAGGAGCGATTTATTTTGGCTTGACAACAACGCATAAGGCAGAGAAGTGGAGAAAAAAGCAGTTAAAGATTCTTCATTTGATTGCAGGAATAATAATCTTGTTATTAGGTATTGGAATGTTTGTTGCTATGTATTTTGGCTGGGTTTAGAATTATTTTTTTCTTATCAATCTGACAATCGATGTTACTGTGCTTGCGATTAAGAAACTCAGCATTCCAGAGATTATAAAAAGCAAATATGCTATCGCTAGTCCTATTCCTTTTGCTAGCGCCCCTCCTAATGATGTTGGTCCGGGCATTGTTACAAAAAAGAATATTTTTCCAATGCCAGAATAAATCAATCCAAGTATAAATGCAGCAGGTATTGTTAATACCCATGTAAGCCATTCTTTTTTAAATATTTTTTTTAATAGTTTATTAACACAAACACCCAATACTAATGCTGTTATTAATCCAAGAAGCCATATTATTGGTATTAGACTCATGATAATAGTTTTAATTCTCCTGTAATCTTGTCTATTTTTTCTTCTTTATCTGGTCCGATTCCCAGGCAGGTTATTGTTCCTGGTTCTAGTTCTGTTCTTCCTGCGTCTGTTATTAAAGAAACGATTAATCCTGCGTCTTCTGCCTGTTGTTTGTATTTGAATAATTCTTCTTTGCTGGAAACTTGTAGAACTGCTTTTTTCATTCCTCGGTTTCTCCATTTGGTTATATCGTCTTTGTGTGATTTTAGAACTGCTTCAGAAGATGCATGCGCAACCTGTGCGCTCATTTTTCCTTTTGATAGTTTTAAATCTTTTCTTACTAGTATTACTTGTTTGTATTCCATAGAAATCAAAATATTCGTTTGGTTTTTAAAGGTTTCTTAGAAATTAAATTGTTTTTGCACTGCACGTACAAGTCTTTTATTGTATGGCCAGTTATGTTTTATTGCATCTATTACTTTTCTTGCAGCAGGCAATACTTGGTGTTTTTTTAGTTCATCTAGTTTTTTTAGGTTTTCAAGAGAATTGATTATCTCTCTTAGTTTTGGGTCTGTTGCAGTTATGCCATCTAAATGTTTGTTTTCTTTAAGATAATCTTCTGTCTCCTTGTTTTCATCTATTAGCGCGCGGCATATTTCTCGCGAAGTGCATTGTGCTAATGCTTTTCCGTTTAGACTGTCTTTTTTGAGCGCAAGAACTGATGTTCTTTTATAAAAATCAGTTATACCACAGTCATGTCTATAATCAAGCAAGTCAAGTTTTCTTACTGTTGTGTCATATACTCTGTTTATTAAATATTCTTGTTGTGAATCCATGCCGAGAATAAAATCAAGGTCCTTTATAAACCTTTCGTTTTGTCATCACCAATTGGTAACTAATAAACTACTGCTACAAGAACTCTTTCTATGTCGTTAAAGCGAACTTTGATATTGTCTTCTTCTTTGTTATTGTCTCCTTTGGTTAAAAAATATCTTCCTTCAGGGTCATTTCCTATGCCTATAACTCTGTGAATTATTCTTCTTTTGTTTACTTTATTTCTAAATGAAATAACATCTCCTATATGAATATCTTCTTCATTTTGTGGTTTTACTTGTATTGCATTGCTTTTTGAGCCAAGAACAGGGGTCATTGAGTTTGTGTCTGTAAAATTTGCCCACACAGCATTTTTAAGGTCTATTTCTATGTGCGAGCGGTAAACATGTATATCATCCTGCTTTATCCAGTCATTTGGAGAGATTCCTGTGTTTGTTCCTAAGGGCATTTCTGTTTCAGGACTTATTTCTGTATCATTTATCGCCCATCCTAATGAGAATGCAAGCAGTAATAGTCCTATCAACCATATTTTTTTCATCTATTCACCCTGTTTTTAGGTAGTTGCAGCATTATTAATAAGTATTATTATTGTTTAAAATATATTTAAGAGAATTATTTGCGTTCTGTAATCTCCTTAACAACTTGTTTTATGAATGTGTCTATTTTTTTTGCGCCTTGGATTTTGTTGTCTACTGTTCTGATTGTTACTGTTCCTTCGCTTAGTTCTCTTTCTCCAACTACTAAAATATAATTTATTTTTTGCAGTTGTGCTTCTCGGACTTTTTTGCCAATGCTTTCTGTGCGGCCATCTAGTTCTGCTCTTATACCCTGTTCATCCATTTGTTTTATTATTTTTTCTGCGTATTCATTAAATCTGTCTGCTACTGTTAATATTCTTACTTGTATTGGTGATATCCATAGAGGCAGTTTTCCTCCTGTGTGCTCTAATAGTATTCCTATGAATCTTTCTATGCTTCCATAAATTGTTCTGTGCAGGGTTATTGGCTGATGGTTTTGTGTTCCATCTTCTCCCATGTATTTCAAATTAAACTTAATTGGCATTTGAAAGTCTAATTGTAATGTTCCGCACTGCCATGTTCTTCCCAGCGCATCTTTTAGGTGAAAATCTATTTTTGGTCCGTAAAATGCTCCGTCGCCAGGGTTTATTTTGTATTTCATTTTTAATTCATCCAGTGCGGCGGCTAATTCTTTTTCTGCTTTTTCCCATAATTTTGGGTCGCCCATTGCTTTTTCTGGTTTTGTGCTTAATTCAACATTGTATTGGAACCCGAATTTTTTGTATATTCTGTCAGACAGCTGTATCACTTTTTTTAGTTCTTGTTTTAGTGTTTCTTGAATGCAGTAAATGTGCGCGTCATCTTGGTTAAATGCTCTTACTCTTAATAGTCCAGCTAGCACTCCGCTTAGCTCATGTCTGTGGACAAGTCCTATCTCTGCCATTCGCAGAGGAAGTTCTTTATAGCTTCTTACGCGGTTTTTGTAGACAAGTATTCCTCCTGGGCAGTTCATTGGTTTTAATGCATAGTCTTGCTCGTCTACTTTTGTAAAATACATGTTTTCTTTGTAATGCTCCCAGTGTCCTGACAGCAGCCATAATTTTTTGTTCAGGATTACTGGTGTTCTTATTTCTTCATATCCGTCTTTTTTGTGTTCTTCTCTCCAATATTTTAATAATTCATTCCATATGATTGTTCCTTTTGCATGCCAGAAAGGCATTCCTGGCGCTTCTTCGTGAAAAGAAAATAGTTCCAGATTTTTTCCTATTTTTCTGTGGTCTCTTTTGGATGCTTCTTCTAATAATTGTAAATGAGTTTTCATTTCTTTTTCTGTTTCAAATGCAATGCCGTATAATCTTGTTAATTGTTTGTTCTTAACATCTCCTCTCCAGTAGGCTCCTGCTATTTTTGTTAGTTTTATTGCTTTTATTTGTCCTGTTGATTTGACATGCGGTCCTCTGCATAAGTCGCTGAATTTTCCGCAGGAATAAATTGTTAGTTTTTCTTTTTGTTTTTTGAATTCCTCTGCCATTTCTATTTTATATTTGTTTTCTTTGAATATTTTTTTTATTTCAGGAAGTGTTGCTGTTTTTTTCTTAAAAGAATAGTTTGCTTTGATTATTTCTTTCATCTTTGATTCTATTTTTGGAAAATCAGCAGGAGTAATGTTTAAATTCTCAAAGTCATAATAAAATCCTTCTTCCACAGGAGGCCCTATTGTATTCTTTGCATCAGGATAAAGTTCTTGTATGGCATATGCAAGTATGTGTGCTGCACTGTGCCTTGTCTTCTCTTGTTTGGGATCCATGAGTATTAGATAGAACGGTTTTGTATTTAAATATGTCGAAAATATTCATTTTAGTCAGAATATTTATAAATGATGTTTTATTAATAGTGGCGTGGGAGTGATGATTAGTGCCCAAGACAAGAAAATCTAATAAATTAGTTTTCAGTGCAACTAAACTAAGTGCAATTGCTAAATGCCATAAGTATTATGAATTTTGTTATCTTAGAAAAGATATAGAAATTCCGACTAATTTCAAATTTGCATTTGGTATCGCGATTCATAGAATGCTCGAATTGTTTTATAACAATAATTTCAAGTCAGAAGAATCTTTTATTAATTATTGGAAGAGATATTGGTATGAAATAAGAGAAAATAATAATAAAAGAATAGGAATAGTAAAAGTCGCAGATGAAAAAGCAAGAAATCATATTTTTGGGTATTACAAAGGTCTTGGAACAAGAATTTTAACTAGTTTTTATAAGAGGGATATTCATAGAAGACAAAGACTCGAAGAGCAAAGAATTTCTGCTTTAAGAGGAGCAAAATTATTAAGTGCTAAAGCAAAGAAAAAAAAGAAATTTTTGAATAGTTTGAATTTATTTCCAAAAGTTGAATTGAATTTCAGGATTAAGTTTCGCGGTTATTCAATCAGAGGGAATATTGATAGGACTGACAGGCACAACAACGGAATTGTTTTTTTTGATTATAAGACAGATAAAAGAAAGGCAACTCCTGACGATTTAATGGTTTTGCGCCATCCAGGCCATCAATTTACTATTTATGATTTGGCTTTAGCAGAATTGTTTCCACAATATGAAATTGTTGGCAGATATCTTCTGCATGTAAGAACTCTTGCTAAAGATATTAATGCAAATCCTCTTGTTCCTGTTAGAAAAATCCAAAAGGATTATGATTTATTGGAAAATTCTCTTTGTAAAGCAACCGAAGTTATTGAGAAAGGTATTTTTGAACGAAATGTTAATTATGGCTGTACTTTTTGTGACTATTATGATTTTTGTTTAGAAGGTGTTGTAAAAGAATATGAAGATGCAAGAAACCAAAATTTAATTCTTTCTCCAGAGGAATTAGAACAAAAAATTGAAGTATATTGGGAGGATAGAAAAGAATGAAGCTAATTATTAAGTATTATCAATTTATTCATTTATTAATTCCAGCCATCGAATCTTACCCAGAAGAATATTATGGTCTTTTATTTGGTGACAAGACTTCTAGAACTTCTGGAAATGAGAGATTTATCCCTGAATTTATTTTGCCTTCCTTGACAGCTCAACGAAGGAGCAAGGAAGTGTCGCCCAATGAAAAACGAGATGAAAGAGTTATGAATCTAGTATCTCGTTTAGCCGACGCAAAATATATAGGTGATTTTCATTCGCATATACTAAAAAAAGGATATGATTACGATAAACGACCAAAGACATTGGATGAAGTTTTGAATAATCTTATTTATAATGCAAGATATAGTGATTATGATTTGAAAAGCATGGAAAAAAATAGAAATTATATTTATATAATAACATCATTATTCAAAAATAAATGGTTTGCTCCAAAACAGACCAAAAAAGGAGATTTGTTTGGTTCTATTAATAATTTTAATTTTTTAACATCCGCCTATTACTGGAATTCAAGAACCAAAAAGTTTCAAAAAGCAAAAGTTGAATGTTCTTATGTTACTGGTTTTAAGGGTTTTAGAAAATACAAACCATAACCATCAAAAATCAAAGATTTTTGAGGTTACACAAATGCATACATTTCCATAACCTTTATAAACAATCAATGAATTCTAATACTCATCTGAAAGATCGAAAAGACTTTCATTGTAAACCGCGAGGTTATAATTATGGGAAATATATTTGATGTGCCTATAAATGAATTTATTTTGAAGTTAGCTGAAGAACTGAAAACTGTTGACTCTATCAAGTCTCCTGAGTGGAGTTTGTTTTGCAAGACAGGAATGCATAAGGAAAGGCCTCCTGTTCAAAAGGATTGGTGGTATGTTCGTGCAGCAGCAGTTTTAAGGGCAATTAAGATTAAAGGTCCTATTGGCACTCAAAAGTTAAGGATAAAATACGGCGGCAGAAAAAATAGGGGTTACAGGCCTGAGCATTTCTATAAAGGTTCTGGTTCTATTATTAGAAAGGTTTTGCAGCAGTTGGAAAAAGCAGGTTTTGTTAAAAAAGACGAAAAAGGCGTTCATAAAGGAAGAATTGTTACTCCTGACGGCGATAAATTGCTGAATAAGGTTGCTATTTCTATTATGAAAGAATCAAATATTGTTATTCCTAAGAGGCCTGAGGAAGAATTGAGATTTACTAATGTTGTTAAAAAGAAAAAGAAAAGAAAAGTTAAGAAGAGAAAAAAGAAGGCTGTTAAGAAAAAAGTTGTTAAAAATGAAGTTAAAAAAATAATGCCCGAAAAGGAACCTGAATCAAAAGAAGTTAAAGAAGAGAAAAAAGAAAGTTTGGAAAAACAATCTGAAAATAAAACTCAAGAGGAATCTGGCAAATAAAATGGCGAGATACAAGCATTTGGCAAGGAAAAAGCGTTTGATTAAAAGAGCTCGCCGTACTCGTTGGGCTCCTTTTTGGACTGTTCCTAAGAAATACGGCAAAGGAAGACGTGTTCATCCTGGAAGGCATACCAAGGTTAAGCGTTCATGGAGAAGAACTAAGTTAAAGGTGTAAACATGTATTGTTTGGCGGATATAGGCGGGATAATGGAAGAACGTGAACAAGATACTGATTTTGAATATTTTTTTTCAAGAGATTCAAAAGCGCCTGTTAGCAGAAATGCGTTTTTGCAGGATTTTGTTGTAGATAGAATGAGTGATTTAGGCGGGGAAATTATTTCAGGAAAAATGTTTTCCGTGGGTGATATTGCTTTTTGTATTGCAGGTGATGTAGTTAGATATTCTGCAAAAACAGGAGATAGAGTTCTTAATGCAAAGGCAAAGTTGTTAAGTTGTTGGCTTGATTCTAAGTATGCAAAAGATGATTCAATAATCGATACTATTGACAAGTTTGAAAGTATTGAATCTATGATTTATTCAGGAATGAATGAGGTTCTAAAGGCAGAAGATGGCAATTGAACGAACTTACACAATTCCGTTAAGAAAGGAATGGCAAAAAGCTCCGCGATACAGGCGAGCTAAAAAGGCAGTTAATGCAGTCAAAGCTTTCTTGATTAAGCATATGAAGGCTGATGAAAAAAATGTTAAGATTGGGAAGTATCTTAATAAGGAGTTGTGGAAGCATGGAATGAAAAATCCCCCATGCAGGATTAGAATTAATGTTAAAAAGGATGACAAGGGTATTGTAACTGCTGAATTGGTTGGCGCTCCTGAAGAAAAGAAAAAAGAAGTTAAGGGTAAAAAGAAACCAGCCAAAACAAAGGAAGAAAAGAAAACCAAAGAAAAGTCTGCGCCCAAGATTGAGCAAAAGAAAATCATAGAAACGCCTAAAGCAGAAGAATCTGAACCAAAGGTAATGCAAGAGAAACCCAAGGCAAAACCAGTAGAGAAAAAAGAACCGAAGAAAACCTAAGCTATTTTCTAAGAAATATTGAGTATGATTCTATTGATTTGATAGAAACATTTATATATAGTTTATTCTAATTTATCATTAATTTATACTTATAGTTATAGTGTAAAAGGAGGTTGAGTAGATGAAGAGTAACTATATATTGCTTACAGTTCTGATTATTTCTTTATTCATTCTTGCAGGTTGCACTGACCAGCCAGGCATGTTTAGCAGATTTTATGGTAAAGCAATTCATACGTACACACCTCCATCTATTCCTGAATTGTCTGATTTTCCTGAGCAGTTTTTAGTTGATGATGATGTTGATTATATTCTTTCTTTTGAAGATGCTATTGTTGTTGACTCAAGCTATGATATAACGATTCTTTATGATCTTCTTCAAACCAAAATGTGCGAGATTGTTAATGGCGCAGGTTATGATTGCAATGATATGAGTGATACTGTTATTAGCACTCCTACTGGTTCTTTTTTCGCAAATTTTGTTACTGGAAATGTTGTTCTTGATTCAGAAGTAGACCCTGTTTATCGTTGTTGGTGGACTCAGCACTGGTCTGGCGGCCCTCATGTTATTAATCATTATCTGTCTAAAAATTCTAATTGTGATGGCAATAATGCAGACGGTTTGGTTGGTTATTTGTATAAGACTCAACAGCCTGATACAGTTGTTATTAATCAGTGTATAAGAAATGCAAGATATGATAGTCATACTTATTTTGACCATTTTACTGTTGCAGGCAATTGCCCTGATGGAACTAGTTTGGATGGACTTTTAGGTTATGCTCCGGCAGCAGAAACTGTTGATACTAAGAAGATTTACAGGTGCTGGAATGCTCCGGATAGTGTTAGAGACGGAAGATGGGACCATATGGATTCTTCTTCTGCAGGTTGTGAAGGCTATAATAATGAAAATATAATTTTTAATTTTATAAAACAGGTTAGTGCTGCCCCTGTTACAGAAGAAAAAGCCACTTTATATGTTTGCAAAAGAACTAAAGCAAATGGTGCTAATGATTATTATGTTCATACGAGCCCTTCTTGTCCTGAAGGTAATATGGAGTTTGTTCTCGGCAATGTGTTCAAGGATAGGCATGATGATACTGTTAAGCTTGTTTATTGTTATTGGCCTGCTGGTGATGACCATTTAATTGCAGCCAATGAATGCGACCCTGCAACTGAATGGAGGGCTGACTTGGGATATGTTTACCATAATGAACAGGCAGGGACTGTTCCTTTATTAAGGTGTAAAACTGAGCTTGGCAGCGCACCTGTTTTGTTGAATTCACAGCAGGATGAGCATTTTCAAATAAGTGCCGATGCTTGCCCTAGCGAAAGTGTTCTTGAAGGCAAATGGTATATGTTTCCTTTTTGCGAGGAAACAGATAATGGAAGAGAGCATTTAGTTCAGGGAACTACTACAAGTAATATTGCTCAGGAATCTAAAACAGATTATTGTGATAGCAATGGAAAACTGCATGAATATTTTTGTGATAATAAAAGGATTAGTTCTGGTATAAACGAAGAAATTGTTGATTGTGCCACTTGTTCTGCAGGTATTTGCACTGCTCCAGCTCCTACTATAAGAAAAACTATTTATCGTTGTTATTGGAACCAGCATTGGTCTGGCGGCCCTACAGTTATTAATCATTACTTATCAGAAGACCCCGATTGCGGCGGAGATACTGTTGATGGTGTTGTTGGTGATTTGTATATAGAACAAAGGCCGAATACTGTTCCTGTTGCTCAATGTTATAGGCAGACAAGGCATGATAGTCATACTTATGTTGATCATTTTATTTTTTCAGGAACTTCTTGCCCTGAGATATCATACGAGTATAACTTGTTGGGTTATGCTCCTGAAACTGCTGTGCCTGAATCAAAAGAAGTATATAGGTGTTGGAATCGTCCAGACAGTGTAGGTGATGGTCGTTTTGATCATATGGTTTCATCAGATGTTCTTTGTGAAGGTTATGATAATGAGTATGTGATTTTTAATTTTTTAAAGCCAGAGGGCGCGAAATCTAAAGAAGGAGAAGCTTGTAATGTTGTTTCTGATTGTGAAAGCGGTCTTGACTGTTTTAATAATGTTTGTGTTTCAGCTCCTTGGCCTAATGGGCATTCCTGCACTTTGAATTCAGATTGTGGTTCTAATTATTGCGACCAAAGCAGCGGCCTTTGTGCTGATTCTCCATTGCCTAAGAGAAATCATGTTTACCGTTGCTGGTGGTCTCAGCATTGGTCTGGCGGCCCTCATGTTATTAATCATTATTTGTCTGAAAATGCTAATTGCGAGGGCAATCATGTTGATGGTTTTATTGGTGATTTGTATACTGATCAGCAGGCAAATACTGTTCCATTGTATCAGTGTATAAGAAATACAAGACATGATCATCATACTTATGTTGACCATTTTGTTGTTTCTAATGGTTGTCCTGATGGTACGAACACTCATTCTTTATTAGGCTATGCCCCTTTAATCGAGGCATCAAATACTGTTGGCGTACATAGCTGTCATAATCGTCCAGACCATATTAGTGATGGTCGTTTTGACCATATGGTTTCTATTGATTTTGCTTGTGAAGGTTATGATAATGAAGGCATTTCATTTAATTTTTTAGAGCCAGTTATTGCTCCTAATCAGGAAGGCGAATCTTGTTTAATTGCTGCTGATTGTGTGCAGGGTCTTGATTGTATAGGTAATGTTTGCACTGCTCCTCCTTGGCTTAATGGCCATTCTTGCACTGATAATTCTGCTTGTGTTTCAGGTTATTGTGATGCAGATACTTTTGTTTGCATGGACCAGCAGTATGAAACAAATCCAATCTATAGATGTTACTGGGTTCAGCATTGGTCTGGCGGCCCCCATGTTGTAAACCATTATGTATCTTTTGAATCAAATTGCGGAGGAAATAGTGTTGATGGATTGTTGGGTCATTTGTATAAAGAACAGCAGCCAGATACTGTTCCTGTTGCTCAGTGTTATAGGCAGGAGCGATATGATGGTCATACTTATGTTGATCATTTTGTTTTTTCAGGAACTTCTTGCCCTGATGAAACTTATCAGTATAGCGTATTAGGTTATGCCCCTGTAGATGTAGTGTCTGGAACAAAGAAATTATATGCTTGCTGGAATGCTCCTGATCATATTACTGAAGGTCGTTTTGACCATATGATTTCAACTGATGCATCTTGTGAAGGTTATAATAATGAGGGAGCAGATTATAATTTTTTAATAGACGCAATAGCTCTTGGTGGTGTTCCTGTGCCTTCAGGACCGTATTGTGGTGACGGCAATATTGATGTTGGTGAGCAATGCGAGTTTGATTACCAATGCACTGTTAATCAGAACTGTATTGGCTGTGTCTGTGTTGGTAATGCTACTGGTCCTCCTTGGCCTATTGGTTATGCTTGTTCTGATAATTCAGATTGTATTTCTGGTTATTGTAATCCTGACACTAATTTATGTGACACAACGCCTCCGTGGGCTAATGGTCATTCTTGCAGTGATGATTCGGATTGTACTTCTGGTTATTGCAATCCTAGCACAAATGTTTGTGAGGACCCGCCAACTGTAATAACTTCTTATAGGATTTCAATACCTGATTCAATACCTCCTGCAGGTCTTTCTTTGAATAATTTTAATAATTTGAATACAGTATTAATAGGAACTTGTAATGATAACAGCTGGGTTGAAAATGTTCTTGGAACCGCAGAATGTAATGCATTGACAACAGGCAGGGCTTTGATTTTAGTGCAACATAATCCTTACAGGTTGGTTGTTGCTGGCGATTCTGCTACTGGTGTTATGGTTGCTTTAGACGTGTTAAACAGGGGAGATGTATTTAACTTGCATGGCCCTAGAGTTGATATTGTTTATAGCGCTAATGTGATTACTGTTAGTTTCCCTCATTGTTTTGATAATGTTCAGAACTATGATGAAACTGGTGTTGATTGTGGTGGTTCTTGCGGTGCTTGTCCTGAACCTTCTTATCCTCCTGCTGCTCCTGGAACTCCTGGTGCTACTGGAGGCGGTGGCGGCGGAAGTAGCTGGTATAAGCAGACAGTTGCAGAGCAGGAAGTTACTGAGTGCATGGATGACTGGATTTGTAATGCGTGGAGTGCGTGCAGTGCTAATGGTATTCAGACAAGGACTTGCTTTTTGAATGATTATCCTGAGTGTCATTTAATCTTGCAAAAACCTGCTGAAACACAATCATGTACTCCAGAATATGTTCCTCCTGCCAAGCCTGTTGCTAGTTGTTTTGATGGTATTCAAAACCAAGGCGAAGAAGGTATTGATTGCGGAGGCCCTTGTGCTCCTTGCCGTGTTGAAAAGCCTGCATGGCTTGTTCCTGTAATTATTATTTTGTTGGCTACTGCTATTGCTTTGGGCTTTTTGGTTTATTATGTTAAGTTTTTGAAAAAACCTGATGTTTTGTCTCCTTTGAAAAAATATGTTAAGGACGCAAAAAGCAAGGGTTTTAAAGAGCCAAGAATAAGGCAGAGTTTAAGACAGCAGGGATGGTCTAAGGAAGATATTGACAAGGCAGTAAAATAATTTTTTTATTTCTTTTTTTCCGATTTTTTCGTATTTATTTTGTTTTTTTTCTTTTATTTTTAATTTTGTTTGGTTAAATCAGTATTATTTCTGATCTATTCGGAAGAATTCTGAATTTTGTTAAATAAGTGTTATTAAGAAGTAAAATGTTATAAAAAAAAGAAAAATAGTGCGGCGAAATTTGATTAACGCACACAGTTTAAAATTACATTAACACTAACCAGCATAATAAATAATGTTCATGAAGTATAAAAACTTTGTGGTTTTCAGCAAAGCCGAGGTGGCGAAATTGGTAGCCGCGCGCAACTTAAGATTGCGTTGACGCTAACTAGCGTTTTGCGGGTTCGAGCGTCAAGGTGGGAGCCGAATATCCCGCCGTCGGCGCTGAAAAATTAATAGTAGAAAGATTGCTCAGAAAAATATTAGGAAGAACTTATTTGTGATGTTTTTAGAAGAGGAGGGAATTTAAAGTAAATCTTGTTTATCTAAATTTATTTTTTAGAATTTTGCGAATCTATTAATTCATTTTTCGAATCTATAAATTGTATAAGATAATCCATGGTTTCTTTGTATAGTGACATAAATTTCAAATAGTCTTTGTTAAGTTCTTCTCTTTGTTCATGAGTAAGTTTATCGTCTTCTAATTTTTTAGATATATCATCAATAATACAAGACAGTAGTTTTCCACGGCCTGTAATTCTCTTTGTAGCCATTAATGAAAGATCTTCCAGTTTCTGTTCAACAAGTGCACTTAATTCTAATATTTGATTGCGTTCTTTAGTTAGTTCAGAACTCATTTTTTCCAATTCATCAACCGAACGGCGACGTGCATTAACTTTCACTTCAAGTTCATTAAGATCCCTATGCAATGCTTCATACTCGGGATTCGGACTAATACAACTCGCTGTCAATGCCAATACTGTAGCCCCGGCGCGATATAGTAAATTCTTCATCTTAACACTAATATAAATTATGGTTATTTATAAAGCTACTGTAACTCGTATAGTCTTATTAACCACAGATTGTTGTATATTATTATAATCATCTTATTTCCAACCATAAGATACTTTTATATACCTTTTAAATTTTACAGAACATATGCCTAAACTTCCTTTTGAAATAATTGAAAGAGAAATTTTAACTAAAAGACCTTGCAAAACTAATCCTGATTATGGTTTAGATCCGTATAAAAGACCTGTTAATAAATTAATAGAATACGGTGTTGTAAATATTAATAAGCCTTCTGGTCCGACTTCTCATATTGTTGCTGACCATGTTAAAAAGATTTTGAATTTAAAAAAAGCAGGTCATTCTGGTACTTTGGATCCTGGTGTTACTGGTGTTTTGCCAATTGCATTAGACAGAGCAACAAGAGTTACTCAAGTTCTTTTGCCAGCAGGAAAAGAATATGTTGCGATAATGCATTTGCATAAAAAGGTTGATGAAAAATTATTAAAAAAAGTTTTAAAAGAATTTATTGGAAAAATCGAGCAACTTCCTCCAATTAAGTCTGCGGTTAGAAGAATATTAAGAAAGAGAACTATTTATTATTTAGAAGTTATGGAAATTGAAGAGCAGGATATTTTATTCAGGGTTGGCTGTCAGGCAGGAACTTATATTAGAAAGCTTTGCCATGATATTGGCAGGAAATTAAATACAGGGGCACATATGGCTCAATTAATCAGAACAAAAGCAGGCCCTTTTAGTGATAAAGATATGGTTTATTTGCAGGATTTAAAAGATGCTTTTTGGTATTTTAAAAATGAAAATAAGGAATTGCCATTAAGAAAAATAATTTATCCTATTGAGTTTGCGATTAATCATATTTCTAAGGTTTGGATTAATGATTTGGCTGTTGATACTGTTTGTCATGGTGCTGATTTGAAAATTCCAGGTGTATGCAGGCTTCATGATGATATTAAAAAAGATGATATTGTTGTGATTATGACGTTGAAAGATGAATTAGTTGCTTTTGGCAAGGCAAAATTATCTAGTGAAGAAATAATCTTAGCTGATAAGGGTTTGGCTGTTAAAACAACCAAGGTTTTTATGGAGCCGGGCGTTTACCCCAAGTTTGAGGTTAAGAAAACTGGATAATTTTTTTCTCCTTATAAAAAAAGAAAAGTATTTAAACAAGCATTTTTGACTATATTATATGCATATTGGTTTTGCAGAAAAAGCAGGTTTGATAGCTTTAGGAGCATTGATTCCTTTTATTTTGCTTTATCTTATTAGGCCCAGGCCTAAGACTTTGAAGATTCCTTCGTTGATGTTTTTTTCAAAGCATTATGGCAGGAATAAATTATTGTCGTTTTTAAGGAATTTTATCAGGGATTGGTTGTTTATTATCCAGTTGTTGTTGCTTTTGGCTCTTTTATTGTCTGTGGCAAAGCCGTATTCTGTTTATCCGCATGATATTACTGCTAAGAATACTGTTTTAGTTATTGATGTTTCTGCAAGCATGCAGGCTAAAGAAGGATTAACAACCCGATTTGATAAAGCCATTAAAAAAGCAAGAGTATCTTTGGGCTCAAAAAACACTGTGATTTTGGCTAAGGGTATTCCTTTGATTGCTTTGAAAGAAGCTTCTAGCAGTGATGCAAGGGATTTTTTAAGTAAATTAAAGCCATTGGATACGCCGTCAAGATTGGGCGATGCAATTATTTTGGCTGGAGAGGCTTTGACAGAAGGAAGAGTTGTTGTGATTAGTGATTTTCAAAATACTGGCGGCCAGGATCCTGAAGTTGCTAAGAATGTTGTGGCTTCTAAGGGTATTGTTGTTGATTTTATTGATGTTGCTGAAAAAGAAATATCTAATATCGGTTTTGTGGATTTGTCTTTGGATGATAATCAGGCCACAGCATTTATTAAAAATTTTAATACTGATGAAAAAACAATTAATTTGAAAGTAAATAATGAAAATAAGCAATTAATCATTCCTGGAAATTCTGTCGAGCCTTATTCTTTTACAATTCCTAAGGGAATGACTAAATTGGTTATTACTAATAATGATGATTTTGAAGTTGATAATACATTGTATGTTTCTGCTCCTGAGGAAGCAACCACAAAGGTTTTGTTGGCAACAAATAATGAGTCTATTTTTTTGAAAAATGCTTTAGATGCTTCTGGGTTAGTTACTGTGGATATAACAAGTCCGCCTGTTGTTAAGACTGGTGAGCATGATGTTTATGTTTTTCATAATATTGCGCAGAATAAGATTCTTACTGGAACTTTTGAGGATGTTTTGAGCAAGGTTGAAAAAGGAGCTTCAGCAGTTATTGTTGCTCAGGAAGAGTCAGGCAGTATTAATTATGGCGAGCTTCTTCCGTTAAAATTAGGCGAAAAACAGGGAAAAGCATACTTGGTAATTGACCAGGTTAATCGTTTTACCAAGAATATTGATTTTGGTTCTACTGTTGATTCTTTTTTTAAAGTGTCGGGTTTAAGAGGGGTTTCTTTAGTGAGTGCTGATAATTCTTCGTTGATTGCTCTTGAAGAAAGAGGGGCAGGCAAGATTGTTTATTTTGGTTTTTTAGAGTCTGCTTCTGATTTTAAGTTTTCGCCCAGTTATCCTATTTTTTGGACTGAATTGATTAAATACTTGACAGACAAGCAGGAATTGAGTAATTTGAATTATAAAACAAAGGATACGTTGATTTTGGATTCTAAGCAAAAAATAATTTTGCCGTCCAGAAAAAGCATTAAAAAATCTGCTCATTTGCTGGAAGAAGCAGGTATTTATGAGCTGGAAGACAGAAAGCTTGCTGTTAATTTATTGGATAGTTTAGAATCTGATCTTAACAGGAAGATAAGTTTTGGCGCAAAATCTATTGATTACGAGCTTAGGCCGGTTAAGGAAAATAGAAGGTATGATTTTGAGTTTGCATTGATTGTTATTGGCGCAATTTTGTTGATTTTGGAATTGGTTTACATTAAAATTAGAGGTGACATATGAGTTTTGGTATTAAAGCAATTGAAAATCTTGCTTATGCCTATTTGGAAAACCCGTATATTCTATTGTTAGTGATTCCTATTGTTGTTATCTTGTATTTTGTTTTAAGAAGGGATTTTGTTAAAATGAAGCAGGATGCAGATGTTGTTAAGAAAAAGAAAAAGCTTCAGTGGATTATGTGGATTACCAGGTCAATTATGGCTTTGTTAATTCTTATCGCAATTGCTTCTCCTTTTTATGACGCCCAAAAAACTATTGAAGGAGACCCTTATATTAAGATTTTGATTGATAATTCTTCTTCAATGCAGTTGTATGAAAGTATTGGTTATGAATTAGCGCAAAAGCTGGAGAAAAAATTGCCTGTTGAGGTTTATAGTTTTGGTTCTGCAGAGCATTCTGATGTGGGTGATGCTATTCTTGCCAATCTAAAGCCCAGGGATAGTGTTATTTTGATTTCAGACGGCAATGCTAATGTTGGTTCTAGCTTGGGTGATGTTGGCTTGTTTGCAGCCCAGCTTAATTCTACTGTTAATTCTGTTCGTTTGAATACTATTCATGATGATGCAGGTGTTATTGTTTTGGGTCCTGCTAAAACCCAGGAGGGTGTTCCTAATACTTTTACTGTTTTTGTTTCAGAGGTTGGCAATCCTGGTTATGAATTAGAAGTTACATTGGACGGTCAAAAAATTTCTCTTGATGAAAACAAGCAGTTTGTTGACACATTGAATTACGGCTATCATAAGATTGTTGCAAGATTATTAACAAATGATTATTTTGAGCAGAATAATGTTTTTTCCAAGACTGTTAAGGTTGTTCCTAAGCCTAAGATTTTTTATTGGACAGAGAATCCTTCTCCTATGCAGACTTTGTTAGGCCAGATGTATGTTGTTCAGTCAGGTTCTACTCTTCCTTCGTCACTTAGTGATTATTATGCTCTTGCTGTTAATAATATTCCTGCTGAAAAAACAGGCCCTGCTTCTGATGTTATTACTGATTTTATCGCAGAAGGAAATGGTATGGTGGTTATTGGCGGCGAGGCTTCTTTTGACAAGGGCGATTATAGAAATTCTGTTTTTGAATCGATTTTGCCTGTTTTTGTCGGCGCGCCTGGCAAGAAAGAAGGGGAAATAAATATTATTCTTGTTATTGATATTTCTGGCAGTACTAGTGCTGCTTTTGGCGATGACAAGACAGTAGATGTTGAAAAGGCTTTGGCTTTGGGTGTTTTGAATGATTTGAGCCTGCATGACCGTTTGGGTTTTGTTGCTTTTAATACAGAGGCATATCTTGTTTCAGAGCCGTCTTATGTTTATGAAAAACAAGGGTTAGAAGACCGTGTTGCTAGGCTGGCTGATGGCGGTGGCACGTTTATTACTGCTGGTTTGATGAAGGCTATTGCTTTGCTTGAGAGGCTGCAGGGAAGCAAGAATATTATTCTTATTAGTGATGGTAAGACTCAGGGAGAAGGCGCGTCAAGAGATGCTGCCAGATTAGCGCATAATCAGGGTATTAAGATTTATACTGTTGGTGTTGGTCCTACTACTAATGAATTGGTCATGCAGGATATTGCTGCTATTTCTAATGGTATTTATTTTAGGGCTACAGATAGTTCTAGGTTAAAATTATTGTTTGGTGATGTTGAAGAGCAGGAGATTGGCGATACTATGGCTCTTATTGTTCTTAATCCTAATCATTTTATTACTGCAGATTATTATCCTGAGGCAGCGATTCATGGTTTTAACAATGTTGTTCCAAAGACATCTGCCCGTCTTCTTCTTACAACTACTACAGGAGAGCCTGTTCTTACTGTGTGGCGTCTTGGTCTTGGAAGGATTGCTGCTTTGAGCACTGATGATGGACGTAATTGGAATGGTGACATGCTTGGTTCTGCTAATTCCAAGGTTGTTTCCAGGATGTTTAATTGGGTTATTGGTGACCCTGATAGAAAATCAAAAGAATTTGTTGATGTTAGGGATACAAGGGTTTTTGAAACTACTGAGTTGATTGTTCGTTCTGCTTCTCCTCCAAAGGCAGAGGGTTATTCTTTTTATAAGATTGATGACAATATGTATTCTTCTTCTATTACTCCTACGGAAGTTGGATTTCATGAAGTGTTGGGTGCTACGTTTGCTGTTAATAATCCTTCTGAGTATGAAACTCTTGGTTTTAGTGATGAATTAGAAGGTGTTGTGTTTAATACCGGTGGAAAGGTTTTTGACAGGAATGATATTGACGGCATGGTTGATCATACTATTACTCGTTCAAGACGCGAAATTATTACCAAGGAGAATTTTAGATGGCCTTTTGTTATGGCTGTTGTTGTTTTATTTTTGATAGAAATATTTATAAGGAGGATTGTCAAACAAGAATAGGAGGTCGAAATGAGTTATATTACCAGAAACGCAAATATTTTATTATTATTTTTAATAATTATCAGTTCTACTGCCTTGGTTGGCGCGACTGTTTATTTTCAGAATAATTTTGATAAGATTAACGAAGCATATGGTTTGAAATTAGAGCAGTTGAATAAGATTTCTGAAGAATTGGACAGGCAGAAGGCGTCTCTTCACGAGGTTTCTTCTGAGTTAAGTATTAAGACTGCCCGGGAAGAACAGCTTGGTGAGCAGTATCAGGAGGTTAGTGCGGAAAAGGAATCGCTTGAAGGTCAGAATGAGCAGTTAACTACACAAAAAAATGCTTTGGAATCAGAGCTTGTGGAAACAGAGTCTGAGCTTACCAGCACTAAGAATTCTTTAGAAGCAGAAAAGGCTTTGTCTTCTTCTTTGCAGGTTGAGGTTGATGATCTTAAAGAAGAAAAAGAGGTTTTAAAATCGCAAAAAGATGATTTGTCTGAAACAATTGATGAGTTGAATGCTAAAATAAGTTGTCTTGAATCATATGACGGCCAGGAGGAAATTGATAACTGTTGATTATGGCTAGGAAAAAAGCAGGTAAACAAGCAAGGCATTCTGATAAGCATAAGAGTGAAAAGCATATGAGAAATGAAAAATTGTCAAATAAATCAGTTGATAGAGAAAAACAGTCAAAAAAGAAATTTCCTTTTGTTGCTCCTGATTTTAGCAAGTTTGTTAGGGCTGAAAAAATTGTTTCTTCCAGGGGCCGGCCTATCGCTAATGCTTTGAATGAATTAAAAAAAGCAGTTTTTGAGATTACTTTTTCTGTTTGCTGGCTTGACTGTTTGATTGTTTTTATGCTTTGTTTGTTGATTTTTAAATTAATTTCTGTTGCTTGGTATTTGTCTGTTATTCCTGCTTTGCTTTATTCGGTTATTCATGTTAGAAATCGTATAAAAAAGGCAGCAAGGTTTTCTTATATTGAAGAAAAGGTTCCTGAATTAAAAGAAAAAATAAGCACTGTTGCAGATAATCTTTCCAGGGATAATCCGGTTATTCAGGAATTGAACAAGGATGTTCTTGCAGGAATGCATTTGATTCGTACGTCTTATTTTTTTAGTTTTAGCCGTCTTACAAGAGAGTTGTTGACTTTGGCTATTTTGGCTTTTTTGGTTACAGGTGTTTCTGCTTATGATGTTCAATTTATTAATTTTAATAAAGTGATTGATGAAGTTGGTGATTTAAGAGTGTTTAAGGGAAAGTACGATATTAATGAGGAATTGCTGGCGTATGAAGAAAATTTGTCTGAAGATATTTATGGGAATAAGTCTGTGGCGATTTTGGGCAATGAAGAGCTTAAATTGCAGATTAATCCTGTTTTGAGCGACGTGGATATTTCCAAGATTGAAGACCCAAGAAAGAGAACTTTCCGTTCTTCTCTTCCTAAGGAAATATCTGCCCAGACAGATGCTAGTTTTGAAGACTCGATTCCAAAGGATTATCAGACTATTGTTAAAAATTATTTTAAGGATATAACCAAAACATAATATAGTAAGATTGTTAGGAGGTATTAAAATGAAATTAGAAGAAACAAAAAAAACATTTGATCATATCACGCATGAGATTGGAAAAGTCATTGTTGGCCAGCAGGAGGTTGTAAAGCAGATTCTTGTTTCTTTGCTTACTAATTCTCACGCATTGCTAGAGGGTTATCCTGGTTTGGCAAAGACTTTGGCTGTGCGTACTGTGGCGCAGTTAATGGATTTGAAGTTTTCCAGGATTCAGAATACTCCTGACCTTATGCCTTCTGATATTACCGGAACTTATATTATTGAGGATAGTTCTAGCGGCAAAAGGAATTTTAAGTTTCAGCCAGGCCCTATTTTTGCAAATATTATTTTAGCTGACGAGATTAACAGGGCTACTCCTAAGACTCAGTCTGCTTTGTTAGAGGCAATGCAGGAGAAGCAGGTTACTGTTGGCAATTCTACTTTTGAACTAGAACAGCCTTTTTTTGTTTTAGCTACTCAGAATCCTATTGAGCAGGAAGGAACATATCCTTTGCCAGAAGCTCAGACAGACCGTTTTTTGCTGAAAATAAAAACAGAGTATCCTAATCCAGAAGAAGAATTAGAGATTGTAAATCGGTATGCAGTTGAGCAAAAGCCTATCAAGCTTAAATCTGTTCTTAACAAAAATTCATTATTGTTTTTGCAGCAGATTGTTAGGCAGGTCCCGATTTCTTCTGATATCAAGAAGTATGCTGTTAATCTGGTGACTTCTACAAGGAATAAAAAGAATTTGATTGAGTATGGAGCGTCTCCCAGAGCGAGTATTGGCTTGGTTTTGGCTGCAAAAGCAAGGGCGTTGTTAGAAGGCCGCAAGTTTGTTTCAAAACAGGATGTTAATGCAATGGCTTATCCTGTTTTAAGGCACAGGCTTATATTGAGTTTTGAAGCTGAAAGGCAGAATATGGATGTTGATGATGTTATTAAGACGTTAATAAAATGAGCGCAAAGGGCACTTGTGTGTGTGTGTCTTGCCGGCGAATCGATTAAAGTACACAAAGCGACCCGAGCGTAGCGAGGTTGAGAAGCAAAAGAGGCTTCACGCCAGTACCCAAGTGCTGGTGTATTGATAAATAAAAATGATTGATACTACATTTTTGCATCATCTGGACCGTCTTAGCTTGATTATTAACAAGCGCATGACTTCTAATTATGTTGGTGAGAGAAAAGCGGTTTATGCAGGTCAGGGTCTTGTTTTTAAGGACCATGCTCAGTATGCTGTTGGTGATGATTTTCGCCGTGTTGATTGGAGAGCTTTTGCCAGGACTGATAAATTGTTTGTTAAGAGATTTGAGGAAGAAAGAAATCTTGTTGTTCATGTGATTGTTGATTTCAGTGCAAGCATGGATTTTGGCACTAAGAGGATTTCAAAGGCAGATTATGCTTCTATGTTTGGTTTGGGTTTTGCTTATATGGCTTTGAAGAATAATGAAAAGTTTGTTTTGTCTACTTTTGCAGATAAGCTTGAATTGTTTAGGCCTAGAAAAGGAAAAAATCAGTTAATGTCTATTCTTGATTATCTTAATACCAAAAAGCCCCAGGGAAAGACTAATTTTGAATTAGCTCTTTCTGCGTACAAGAAACTTGTTAATTCTCGTTCTTTAATTGTTGTTGTTTCTGATTTTTTATACGACCCTGAGCAGGTCCGTCATGGATTGTTGAGATTTAGGGGGCATGATATTATTTTGATTCAGGTTTTGGATGTTGTTGAAAAGGATTTAAAGGATGTTGAGGGGGATTTTAAGCTGATTGACGCTGAAAATAGGGGCATTTTGAGGACTTTTATTTCTCCTTTTGGCAGGAAAAAATATCTTGAAAAAATCGCAGTCCACAGGGCTAAACTAAAGCAAGTCGCAGGAGAAATAGGCGCAGGTTTTTTCAGTTTCAGCACAGACCATCCTATTTTTGATGCTTTTCATGAGGTTTTGAGTAAGAAACAGTGATTATTGGCTGCTTATGACTTCCAGCATAGCTGCTTCTTCAAGAATGTTTTCTTTTTCTTCTATTATCGGCATTTCATAATCTATGAAGCATAGAGCAACTAGTATTGTTCCGTATCTTTTTTCTGGAACAAAGCTTTTTGTTACTAGTTTTCCTTGTCTTAGTTCAAATTCTTCTGAATATCCGTTTGTATAAAGTTCGTTAAGATTTGCATGTAATAGTTCTTTTGCCTCTTCTTCAGGTAAATCGCCGTTGTATTCGCATACCAGTCCGCCGTATTTTTCCCCTGTTTTTTTGTCATAAAGCCATCCGAATATTATCCCTGCTGTTGCTCTTTTGCCTTTTTCAGCTGTTGAACATGCCATTATTGTGTTTAGTTCTGCGCCGTGTGTTAAGCTGTTTATTACGCCAGGTGTTTTTTCTATTTCTGTTGCGATTTTTGGCAGTATTGAAGAATAAGTCATTACATTGCAGCGTTCTATTTCTGCTTGTTTTAGGGCTAAGTGATAAGAACCAGCGTGTACGGCAAGATCACTCTCGCCTTTGCCTTTTGTTATGAAAAATCTTTTTGGGATTCTGTTCCCGACCAATATTGTTTTTGGTTTTTGGTTTTCACGTCCATAACTCATTCTCACCGCCGGGCGGTAAACGCCCACTCCTTCTGGTATATTTGATACTGGCTATTTGAAAAGGTTTGCTTATAAATGTTTCGAAAAAATATTCTTATTTTTCGAAGCTCTAAAAACCAAGGGTTTTTTAGTTGTTTCTATTTTTTTATTAAAGAATATTTGTTTCAATCTACAGTAAATAGCTCACTATCACCATCCACATCAAAAAGGCCTAATCGTGCTCCTGCATCCAGCCAGCCATGGGCGTAATTCAATGCAGCAAATGCTGTTACAATATCTCCTCTTTCAGAAAAATGTTTTGCATCTGAAAAATAGCGGTTGGCCATGTCTAAAAAGTCCTCTGCTTTGGATTTCCAGTCAAACTTTTGCTCAGAATTAATCTTTACCTTTGCTATTGCGCGCGATGTGACATCAAAGTACTTTGACAGCTTTTCCTGTGTAATCTTGTTGTTCATGCTGATGTTTTTCTTTGCACTTCTCTTGGCAGCGGTCGTTTTATTGTTAGTGGAAGGGCGTTTTTTTCTATTTCAAGTTTGGCTATTGAAATTGGGTTAAATGCCATTTCTTCTATTTGTTTTTCGCTTAATCTTATCATGAACGGCGCGCCTGATGCTATTTGAAGTGCTCTTGCGCCAAGCATTCTTGCAATTTCATATTTGGTGTATTTTTTATTTTCTGTCATTATAATCACCTTATGAGTTTTCTTAGCTCTTTTGCCTTGTCTTGAGCTATGCCTACCATTGTGTCAATTTCCTCGATACTTAAAGGTTCGCTTCCTCCTTTTTGTACAGCGCATATTTTATTGTCTGCTGTTATTGCTGCAGTTAATCGTGCGTCAAGCAATTCTTCTTCTTCTGGCAATGGGTCGACTATAAAATAATCGCCGATTTTAAGAACTGTTATTTCTATTGGTTCTTTTTGCAGAGGCAGTTTGTCTTTTGTTTTTTCGTCGTAATTAATGGCTCCGTCTTCTGTTAATTTCGGGAATACTGTATTTTTTAACGCGGCTAATGATGCTAATGCGCCGGCGTCTAGTAAGTTTCCAGAAGCGTTTAATGGAACTATGTCAATCATTACTGACCAGACTTTTTCTCCTTTTTCTATGCAGAGTTTTTCTTGGTCTATTGCTTTGCTTTCTCTTATTCCTCTGTCTACTACTCTTGCCAGCTCTATTGCTTTTTCTCCAGGAGGGCCGGATTCAAATTCAGGATTAGACATCGGCCTTAATTCTGCATTTACCATTAGGTTTCCTTTGTCTGGAGTGTCGGGGTATGGTTTTTCTATTGCTATTTTTACTCCGGCTATTATTTCTGTGTCTCCTATTGTTACTTTTGCACTTCCTTCTGCTCCGTGTACAAATCCTGTTTCTACTTTTACATCTCTGTAATCTAGTAATTTGCGTCCGTCGTATCTTATTCCTTTTTTTAGGGCCTGTAGTATGTGTTCTTTCTGGTCTGATATCATTTTTTCACCTTTGCTGCATATTTCTGTTTTAATGCTTTTTTCTGGATTTCATAGATTTCAAGGCATTTCTTCTTGCCTAATTCCAATGCTTTTTTTAATTCTTCTCTGCTGATTTCTCCGTCTATTTGCAATAAGGATATCTTATCCATCGATGGTATGTACGCAATTGGTATGTCTGTTGCTCCTAGTTCGCAGTCTTCTTTTCCATTTATGTCTGCAAGCAATTGTCCGTCCAGCATGCCTACTGATAATGAAATTACTAAGTCTTTCATTTCTATTCCTGCATCAGCTAGCGCCATTGATGCTGCGGTTATTCCCGCGCATCTGGTTCCTGCGTCTGTTTCTGTTAATTCAATGAAAACATCAACAACTGCATTTGGATAGCCTTTTAGGTTTATTACCGGCAATAATGCATTTTGTGTTACCATTGAGATTTCTTTTGACCGTCTTCCTCCTCCAGGCCTTACTCTTTCGCCATGGCCTGAGAATGGCATCATATTGTAATCGCATCGTAATAGTCCTTTTTCAGGATCCTGCTTAAATCTTGGGTATAAGTCTCTTGGTCCGTATACTGCTGAGTATGCTGTTGTTCCGCCTAGCTTGAACATTGCGCTTCCGTCTGCATTTTTGATGACTCCTACTTTTGCTGTGATTGGTCTTAGTTGGTCGTTTTTTCTTCCGTCATTTCTTTTCATTGTGTTTCACCTTTTACTGCGATTTTTTTCCCTGTTTTTTTTTCTAGAAATTTTTTTATATTGTCTGTTAGGCCTTCTGTATGTGCTTCTTCTTCGATTTTTTTTATGGTTTCTTCTGCAAGCACTTCTTTGTCTGGTTCTCCATTTATCCATATTCGTCCATTTTGGCCTACTAATATATTGCATTCTGTTGCTTGTTTTATCATTGTTACCATGCTTCCTTCTTTTCCGATTACTCTTGGCACTTTGTGAGAATTAATTGTTATTATTCTTCCGCCCCTGAGTTTTCTTAGGCCGGGTCCTCTCATTGTTACATCTATTAGTCTTTGTGATGTTACATTTGTTATTTGTGTTAATATATAATCGCCCAAACCAAAATATTGTGTCAGGTCTGCTCCTTTTGCGATATAATCAGAAGTTGCATCTTTTAGTCCCAAGACTGCGGAGTATGCACTTCTTGTGTCTACTCTCCATCCTGACATCATTATGTCTATTATTTTGGCTATAATTTTGTCGCCGACTTTTGGAACATATGCTCCGGTTAATGGAATTAGTTTGATTACTTTTCCGTCTATACTTATCATGCCCATTTTTTGGGCCTTGATTGTTTTTTCATCTCTGTATGTTCCTCTGCTTGGTAGAAATCCCATTCCTTCAGCAAGTGTTTCTCCAGGAACCACGATTTCTTTGTTTTTTATTTTGAGCGTTTCTGCCATGATTATAGCCTCCTATTATTTTACTTGTTTTACTTCTGCTTGTATTGTTCCGTGCGTTATGCTGTTTAGTTTATCATATAGTTCTTGCTCCATGCCCCCAGGTATTTCAACCAGCCCGGTCCACGAGCCGTCATTATTCCAGGATTCTTTTAGGACTTTTCCAGTTTGTTTTACTGTTTGATAACTTTTGCCGGCATATTCTGCAGATATTGTTATTTGTATTTCTTTTTTTACGAATTTTATTGGTATTATTGGAAGGATTTTTTTGAGTATTGCCTGAACTTGTTCTTCTGCAGGCTTGTACTCGTCAATTTTTATTTTTGCTTCGTCTAAGGCAGCCTCAATTCTTGTTAATGGGTGCGGTGCATTTGTTCTTGGGTCTACTCCGTTTCGATGAATTATGTCGATAATTCTTTGTTTTTTTTGCCGGACTTGCGCATTTCTGTATTCGGCTGTTACTTGAACTTCTCCTTCTTTAATAATTTTTTTGGCAACTTCATTTGCATCTTCTGTGCCGAATATTGTTTTTAGTCTGCTTTCAGGAGCAGTCATGCCTTTTTTTGCATCTGAAAATATTTTTGGGTAAACAAGGACGTCGCGTATGTCTCCAATTCCTTTTTTAAAGTTCATTGCTTTGTCAGGATTTATAACTATTTCAAAATTGTCTGATCCTTTTTTCCATTTTGCAAGATTCATTACTTCAGTCATTTCTTTTTTATCTCCTTAAACACTTTTTCGATTATCTCTGGTTTGATGGAAGTTAATTTTTTGTCTTCTGTTTTAATGTATGCTGCGTCTATTCTGTCTACATGAAAGTTTTTTTCAAGAACCTGGTTCAAGGCTTTCACTGCCATTTTCAGGGCGTCATTTATTGTCATTGTTTCTTTGTATTCTTTTTCAAATATTTCTTCTATTTCTGTTTCTCCTTCTCCTATTACTGTTGCTTTGTATCTAAAGTATATTCCCGTCGGGTCGGTTTCATATATTTTTGGGCCGTCTGTGTCTATCCCTGCGAGTATTATGCTCACTCCAAATGGTCTTAGCCCGCCTGATTGCGTGCATATTTGTTTTAGAGAGCATATATCCTTTACAATGCTTATTGTATCTATCGCTGTTCCGTATGTTACTGTATGTTGTTGTGCGCTTAATTGCGCTCTTTCTATTAGGACTCTTGCGTCTGATAATATTCCTGATGCAGTTGCACCCATATGTTCGTCTATTTTGAATATTTTTTCAACGCTTTCTGGTATGATTAGTTTGTCGACTATCCTTTTGTCAGCGATGATTAGTACGCCGTCTTTGCATGAAATTCCCATTGCAGTGCTTCCTTGTTTTACTGTTTTTTTAGCGTATTCTACTTGTAATAATCTTCCGTCTGGGGAAAACATGGTTATCGCACGGTCATATCCCATTAATTGATGTGGCATTGGTTGCATTTTATCACGCTCCTTTGATATGCTTTTCAGCTTTTTTTAGGATGCCGCTTGTAGCAATTGATTTTATTACTACCGGCTCTCCGCTTATTTCTTTTATCAGCATCAGTGCTGCTTTTAGAACATCGGTCATTTTGTTGTTTACTCGTATTAGGCCTCTTTGTTTTTCTTTGTTGTATTTATTTTCTATAATTATTATTCCTGCTTGTGCAGCTCCTTTTTGTCCTGAAAAGGATAATACTGCATCTAATATCGTGCTAAATATAGTTGATACTTGCTTGATGCTGTTTTTTGAGATAATCTCAAATGCCAAGTATCTTTTCTTTTCTCGTTGACTTGGTAATAATTGTTTTGTTTTCATAGCACCTTTTATTAGGTGAGAAGACAGTTCTTTTTTTTCTCCTCTCCTTCTCTCTCCGTAGAATTCAAATAAAAAGTCATTTATAAAGGTTGTGGTTTTAGTAGAGAGTCATTTTATGATGTGCTTTGTTTGCAAAGAGTCAAGCATTTTTCGCAGTCTGTTTGTGCGCCTGCTTCTTTGTGGAATTGTGTTTGCTCTTGTTGTGACAAAGTCACTTTTCCTGTTATTGTTTGCAGTTTGCTTAGGCTTAGCCAAGTTCCTGTTAATGATACTATTATCGCAATTAGAACAAGAACTAGAAGTGTTTTATTTGATATTTCCATTTTCTGCCTCTTGTGTTGTGTTATCATATTCTATATTTAGTGCTATTGTTTTTGCCGGACCGATGTTATTTGATACTGATGCACCGGTTTCTAGTCCATGTATAGAGTCCATAACCATCCATGTTCCTGTTACTGATACTATTATTGCTATCATTAGAACAAGAACCACTATGTTTTTTGGTATGTCCTCTTTTTCGTTTTGTGTTAATATTTTTTTCTTGGTCATTTGGTTTGTTATTTCTTTTTTTAGTATATAAACATTTCTTTTTTTGTTTTGACCAAAAGGTTTAAATTAGAAATAATAGTTTTGAATACTATGGGTCCATAGCTCAGTCTGGTAGAGCACTCGGCTCTTAGCAATTTGTTTTGGAGGAAACCGAGTGGTCGGGGGATCGAAGCCCTCTGGACCCGTTCTTTCATGTGCGACATTTTTATCATAATCTTTATATACTTAATTGATTTTATTCTCGATAATGACAACTAAACAGGAGCTAGAATTAATTGTTAAAAAGCGTGTCAAGCCTATTCTTGAAAAGGCGATGCATGATTTTTTAGGTGTAACTATAACCGAGATAGAAGAAGATATTTCTGATAAAATAAAACATTCTCCTTTAATTGAATTTGAAATCGATACTAAAATTTCTTTTAAAAAAGCAAAAAAGAATTTTAAAAAAATGTATTTGCATAGATTGTTGAAATCTCATTCAGGAAATATTTCTGATGTTGCGAAAATTTCTGGTTTGGACAGGCGGTCTGTTCATCGTTTGGTTATAGAATTAAAGATTAAGATTGATCAATTTAGAAAAGAATTTAAAAAAGAAGAATACACCAAACACGAGGCTGTTCAGAATATTGTCGAGGAAACTGTTGAAACATATAAGTCTGCTTTGAATCCAACTAAACTTAAGGAGTTTTATAAGCATGCTCCGTCGATTTCAAAAAATATTGCGAGGGAATTGCCAAAGTCTCCTTTAACCTTGTCTGCAGCAGAAAAAGAGTTTGAAAAAGCATATTTAAAGAAAGCATTAAAAGAAAATAATAATAATATTTCTAAAACAGCTAAAAAGATTGGTTTGAGATTTGAGACTTTGCATAGAAAGCTTAAGCAACTAAGGATTACAGTTCATTAATAATTTTCTTGGCATATTTCCGCGCTTCATGCAGCGGTTCGGGCAGTTTATGGGGAGGAATAATGCTTTTTTTAACTAAGTCCACAGAATTTTTTAATGAAATCATATGCCCTGCCGAAACATAGAGCGGTTTTGCGTGCTCGCGGGTTGTAACTTCTTCTCCGCGGGTTTCATTTAGAATTATTAATTTTCCTTTTTTTACTTCGCCGACTAATATTTTTTTACAAACGCCTATTGTTGCTTTTTCTAACTCGACCCCTATGTATGAAGCAAGCCCGCATTTCAATGGATGCGCAACACCATGTCCAGGTATCATTAATACTTCTGGTTCAAATTCTAATGAATAATATGTTTGCATTATCGCCGGCCCTTCGCGGAATGCTAAAAATCCGGGGATGTATTGCATTGGAATTTTGGAAATAGTATGCTTTTTTTCAATAACTTCAAATGTTTTAGCGTCAAGAACAACAGCTGCGCAGATTATTTTATCGCCGGCAAATGCGGTTTCAAATCCCGCAATTTTATGCACATCTTCTTTTTTTATTTCATCTGAAGTTCTTATTTCCTTGGCAATTTTGCGTTGTATATCTCTTAATTTTTTGGTATCTACTTTCATTTGCCCACCTTTTTTAGTATTTAAAAATAGGCGGCAGAACTATTTAAAGATTATGGAATGTGGTTATAAAAGAATTATTTTTTGAAAATTTCTTTTTCGATGCGTTTTTCTATTTTCATTTCGCGCAGTTTGATATTATCTTCTATTTTTTTGATGATAATGTTTGTGTCTAAAGTTTTTAAATTTAAGAAATCATCTGCAAGCTTAAAATCAATTTTTATTTTTGGTTTGCGGGAAAAATTTTTCATTGTTAGGCGCCTCCTTTTAGTTTGCTTTTCACGGCTTTGTTGGAAATAATTGCAGAATTTCCTGTCGGGTCTTCTATTATTATTTTCAATTTTTCAGAGCCCCATAGTACCTTTTGTATTTTTTTGAGAAGATTTTTTGCTTTTTTCTTTTCAGAAGGATCTTCTTCTGTGTCCCGGAGTTGCTCAATTTGTTCTTTGAATTTTTTTATCAAACCTTCTATATTTGTGATAAATCCTTCAGACGCAGGCCCGGGCTCCATTTTTCCTATATGTGGTATTTTTACTGATGCTTCTGCGCTTTTGATTACGCGGACATTCAAGTCTTTTTTATCTTTTACTTCAAAAGTATATTTGCATGGTTCTTTTTTTTCTTCTGCTTCCAGGTCTGCTTTGCGGTATTTGCAGTTGGAGCAGTTCATAGAAAATACAAATATGTTTCCAAAATATGGTGCTTCTATTTTTGCTTCGGACAATGTAAGTGTTTTTTTTCTGCACATTGGACATAATTGTCCGCCCAAAGTATTTGCTTGTTCTTTCTTTTTCTTCGACATAATATTAATTATGAAGAATTAGTTTTTAAATCTTTTTGTTTTTATGAATTAAGGTATATTTTTTCTAATATTTTTTGATATGATTTTCCTTCTCTCAAGAGTATTTTTCTTATTTGTGTTGCAACCTCATAATGTGGAATCCATTTAAAATAATTTTCTTCATTGGGTTTTAACGGATTAAAAAATATATTCCAATTTCCAGGGTTGTCTAGTAAGGGAATTTCTTCATCTTCTATTACAAGTTGAACAACAGATTGTGCTCTTTTATCTTCGCTCATTTTCCTGCGGAAAAAATAAGAATTATTCTTTCATTATATTTGACTGTTTTGTTTTGTGTATCGTTGCAAATGCTGGTGTTACGATAATGTAGTCCTCTCCAAATCCTGCGATTTCTCCTTCTATTGCATCTGTTGTTTTTTTCAATTTATTTATTGCTCGTTTTAATTCTATCAGGTCTCTGTCTTTCAAGGGTCTGATATTCACTAGGGCAATTGTATATCCTTCTCGTAAAGAATCTAGTATTGGTTTGATATCTTCAAAATCATCAAGTTGAAAAGGTCGCACTACTACTTTTGTTTTTGATTCTGTGTTATCATGATCAAGCTCTACATATTCTGGTTCGCCAGAATCCATTTCTTCATAGCCGGGTCCTGTAATTTTAGCCTTTAGTGAAGAGAAGAAATTTTTCATTCTCGTAACCTCCTGTTTTATCCTTACTTGGGAATAGTATTGGATGGCATATATATAAATGTTTTGCTTGTCTAAAATAGAGTTATAGCTCTATATAAAATTTTTTGTCTTGTTGTTTTATAAAAACATAACCTTTTTAAATAGGCATTAACTCTAAAATTATTATGGGCAGTAGAAAAGGGACTACGCGAAGAAAAACCAGAAAGCTGATGTCAAAGCACTTTAGAAAAAAAGGCAAGATTAGCTTGACTTCTTTTCTTTCTACATACAAGAAAGGAGATAAGGTGGTTATTAAGCCAGAGCCGGCATATCAAAAGGGAATTTGCCATTTGAGATTTTATGGTCATAAAGGAATAATCAAATCTAAGCGCGGTGATTGTTATTTAGTCCAGATTAAGGACCAAAATAAGCCAAAGGAGGTTATTGTGCATCCTGTGCATCTTAAAGCATCAAAATGAAAAGCAAAATAATTAATGAAATACCTATGAATTTAGTTGAGGTTAAAGAAGAGCTTAAAAAGGTTCAAAAGCGCGACCAAGAATTGAATTTCAGGGCGCAGAAGACAGTTGATTATTTGAATCCTGTTGTTAAATTGAGTTTAACGCAGGCTAATGAGCTTAAAACTGAATTAGAAAAACTTAAAATCATTCGATTAAAAGAAGTTCATATTCAGAAATTAATAGATGTTCTTCCTGCTTCTGAAGAAGATGTGAATGTAATTTTGCAGGGGTATACATTAAATTTGAAAAAAGATGATACAAAAAAAATTGCCCAGGCCATCAAAGAGGTTGTTTCTGGTTCTAAAAAATAAGTTTTTTTTTGTTTTATAGTTAATTAAGCATAAAGTTTATATACTAAATCTGTTTTAGACTAATTTAGATAGTTGGGTTTGTAAAATATGAATAACTGGTTTAATAGCGATGGAAATAGCAAGAGAAAAACAACAGATGAAAGAAGAGTACGCGGTTGTTCTAGATTTCTTGCCCAATGGCTATCCTTTTGATAAGCGGCCGTCTCATAAAAAAAGTCCTATAGTTCAGGCAATAGGCAAATCAAGGTTTGTTCTTTTGGAATTAGTTCCTAAGAAGGATATTTTTTTGCAGCCTTATGAAGAGATTTATATTGGCGAGGGTAAAAGAGACAAGATTCATCATATTATGGGCAAGTTAGTATTAGACAAGCTGACTGCCACTGCTAAAAATGAGTTAGACTATGTTATTAAGGATATTGTTTTAAAAAACGAAAAAACCTTTATTGAGTTTTTTAACAAGGCACAGCCATTAACTACTCGTATGCATCAGTTAGAACTTATTCCTGGTCTTGGCAAGAAACATATGTGGGAGATACTGGAAAAACGAAAAGATAAGCCTTTTGAGAGCTTTAAAGATTTAAAGAGTCGTATTAAGCTCTTGCCTAACCCTGAAAAGGCTGTTATTAAGCGTATTTTAAATGAAGTTAGCGGCAAAGAAAAGCACAGGTTATTCGTAGATACGTGATTCTGAGAAAGTTTTATATACTAGATACTATTATTAAGTATAAAATAATCTTTGGGGTGAATAATTATGGCAGATTATGAAGGAAGATGCATGAAGTGTAAAAAGCAGGTTAAGATAAAAGATCCTAAGGTCGTTGTTATGAAAAATAAGATGAAAGCAGCGAAAGGCACTTGCCCTAAGTGTGGTACAAAAGTTTTTAGAATAATTGGAAAGGCGTGATTCGCCTTCTTTTTTCTTTTTTTTGAAGCTGTCAAAAAATTTATATACTAGTTATTCTATTATGCTCATGTGGGGTGATGAATTATGAAGCCTGAAATGAAAATTAGGCTGAGATACAGTATTAGAAGCAATATTCTTGAACATTCCAGCATTGATAGAATAAAATTGGCTGCAGAGATTGCGCGCCGCTGGTCTTTGCTTTAAAGAAATGTTTATATAGTTGTTTAACTTCAATTAGTTAAAATATTTATTTTGAGGTGATTTTATGGACGTAAAAAACCAGCCATTTGTTGTTCTTCTTCTTATTGCAGTTGTTTCTTTAGGCGGTATTTATTTTTTGTATGATACAAGCACCACAGGCAATGTTGCTTTTAAATCAGGAGGACAAAAATTTGTTCAGAGCAGTGGAATGACTTATTCTCAGCCAGTAATGTTATGTGAAAGATTAATAGGCGAAGGTAAAATTCCTAAGGGATATGAATATGAAGCGATTTATAGTGAAATGGTTAATCGTTTTGGTTCTAATAATTGCGTTGACAGAACTGCTGAGATAGGTTACTGGTGCTGCAATCCTGATGTTTTAGGAAGGTATTGATTTTAATTTTTGTTTCTTTCTAACCGGCTGCGTTGAAAAAGTTCTAAGATAGCACAAATGATATTGTGGGCTAGTGCTCTACAATATGCTTCTGCTCTTTGTGTTGCTAT
>JAFGHW010000039.1 GCA_016929895.1 Candidatus Woesearchaeota archaeon | reverse complement strand
TTTATATGTTTTTCTCAATGATTTTCGGAATATTTCCGGAAAATTCGGATAAAATTAGTGGGCCCAGCCGGACTTTCTGCAAAGGATTACGCGAATTTATAGTCCCTTACAATCGAACCGGCGACCTCCTCGATTTTGAATTTGGTTTTAATTCGTCAACGAGACGTCATGCCGCTAGACCATGGGCCCGTAAATGATTTACTGGGCAGTTAAGCTTTGCTTAACTGACCTTTTTGGGCTTCTAATACTTTTCTAAAGGATTAGCGCTTCCATGCCGCTAGACCATGGGCCCAATAAGAACTCGTAATCAAAACCGATTTAAAAGAATTGCGTTTTAAAACTGGGCAGTTAAGGGACTTTATGTCCCTTTATTGACCTTTTGGACTTCTAATACTTCCTAAGGATTAGTTTAAAAGAATTGCGGTTAAAGTAGGATGTTTTTTACACATTATTAATTATTTTTCTCTGCTTTTGCTGGTACATAAATTGAAATTCTATGTTGCCGTGTCTAACTAAAGTATTGACTAATTCGCATAATTGTTCGCGTTTTAATTCAGTTTCATATTTGTACCATTTGCTAATATGGGTTTCTGATATTTCTTCAGAGTCTATCATTTCAAAACCGGATAGCAGGGATTCTTCTAGTTGAGAATCTTGTTCTTTAGGCATAGTGATATGTAATAGCATATATTTATCCATTTTTATTCCCATTCGCCGATATTATTAATAAAAATAATAGATGTTTAAAAACATTGCGCTTACCAAAACTTATTTAAATTAATTAGAAATATTGGTTATTATGACTTCAAAAATCCACGCAAAACACATTTTGGTTAAGACAGAGCAGGAAGCTTTTGGTATTTTATATGATTTAAAACAAGGAATGGATTTTGATGATATTGCTAAAGCAAGGTCTATTTGTCCTTCTGGTAAAAAGGGCGGTGATTTGGGTTGGTTTGGCAGGAATCAGATGGTTAAGGAGTTTGAAACTGCTGCGTTTAATCTTAAGCCTGGTGAATTGTCAAAGCCTGTTAAGACTCAGTTTGGTTATCATATTATTAAGGTTTTAGAAATTAAGTAATTCTTAAACATACCAATCTGAAACAAAATCTGGAATTTTTTTTGATGTTTCTTCTGAAGGCAATTCTTCAGTTGGGAAAGCCATTCTTCCGCCTTTTGGTATTTCTCGTAATTCACTCTTCTTATAATATGCTCTATGACCATCTATCTTCCCAGGAAAGCATATTATTCTCTCAGAACTCTCAGGGATTTCTCCTCTGTTAATGCCGTCTGATATGACCTCGCTTAAATCCATCTAGTATACAAAATACTATACTAATATTTAAATTTTTCGAAAAAATCTGATACTTAAAAACCCTATTTGGGTGTCTACGAATGCTATAAATCCTATTTTGTAGACACCTGTTTGGCATGATTAAATAATAATTTTTGCTAAAGATTTAAATATGTCTAAATACTTATTAATAATAAAATGAGTCAACATACATTTGAAGAAGCAAGAACAAAAGCAATGAGAATGTATATCACCACAGGATGTTTTCCCAGGGCTTACTTAAAACTGCAGGAAGGAAATGCCGGGTTAAATCCGCCTAAAATAGATATTAGCAGAGATGAAAGATTAATCAGAGAGTGCATAGAAACTGCTGATGCAGTAATGGAAAAATATCAAGGAAAATCAGTTTAAGAAATCCCTGGTTTGTATTCTGGTTGTTTTTTGAATAGGTAAAGCATGAATTGGTGTTCTGGCGCATCATCACCAACTATATACCTTATTCTGTGCATTGATGAAAATCCTATGCTAGAAATTTTTCTGTTGTCCCTGATAAAATCAAGTATTTCTTGTGTTTTTTGCTCTAGATTTGCAAGATATTGCAAAGTATTATGCTTTATGCTTCTTTCTTCGTATATATTCATTATTTTTTCTTGAACGATTTTTGCTATTTGCTGGAGTACGAAGTCCAGGCTGGATTCGAATTTTTCATTAGCCAGATATATTTTTCCTGGCTTTAGAACTCTGCAGATTTCTTGCAATGTTTTTTTATAATCGATTTGAAGATTGCCTGATGTTAATTCATTTGAATGAACAAAATCAAAAAAATCAGAATTAAAACCCATTTTTTCAGCGTTTCCAACAATTTTATTGGCGCCTGCATATGCATAGTTTTTGAAATTTTTAGAGTCAAGGTCTAATGAATATAGGTTTTCAGGCTTTAATCCAAGGTTCAAAAGAACTGTGGAAAGAACAGAGCCCATTCCGCATCCAACATCAAGAACAACTTTATTTTCAATATTTGTTACTAATTCTTTTAGCAAAGGGTGTATTTTAGGAGTCATTGGATGTTTTGTGCTTTGTAGATAGTTCATAATGCTAAGGAATGAAAAGTCATCTGCTTCATGAAAATCAGAAAAAATGCTTAAAATATCTCCTTTCGGAGAGTTTTCAACATCCATGAGAGAATAGAGTTTTGGATGGTTTATAAAGGTTGGTTAAGAATTTTTATAAACGCCCCAGCTG
>JAFGHW010000038.1 GCA_016929895.1 Candidatus Woesearchaeota archaeon | reverse complement strand
TATTTAGGAATTATGATTATGTTATTGTTTCCTGATTTTGCTATCTTCTTTGTTATTGTGAACTTCTTCATTTGTTGCACCTTAATTGCAATTTTGCAGTATTATGGATATGCAAGAAGTATTTAAAGCTTACGGCGATTTAACTACTCTATAGTAATATATTATCAAATGCGAGTATTTTGAGAATTCTAAGGTTTTTCTTAATTTTTCCAAGAGCTCACTTTTCCTGAAAATCCAGGCAATATTTAAATACTAGTTTAACCTCTTAAAATCCAGTCCTATTCAGTATTAGCATACCAGAATGGGATTATTGATTGTGCCAGAATTTGCTGGAAGAAATTTCGCATTTTTTCAGGCCTGATTTTTGCGAATTAAGGCCCGTAACCCTTGAATTCTAAGGGTAGAAGGTTGTCATAACTGTTCAGTGATGATATTTCCGAAAGGTTTATAAAGTGAAAGGCAATATTAAGAGTAAAGGTGGGACATGATAGACTATTATAAAGAATTAAAAGAAGAAAAAGAAACATTGAATTTTGTTCTAGAAGAAATAGCGCGAGAAATAACAGAAGAACACCTGCCAAAATTGCCCCGACTTTCTGATTTTACTGAAACAATAGAAAAGTATAGGCCATCAGTATATAAAATGAACTTGACTCTAAGCAAATTAACAGATTGTGCTCATGGAAGAAAATTTTATGCAACGGCTACTGCAAATATTACAAAACAAAAATCAGAAAAAGAATATAAAAATTTTAAAGAATATTGGAACGATATAAAAAAAGGATTATTAGATGAAAACAAAACACATGGTCAAAAAGCATTTCTATGCATAGAGATTTTTAGAAATCTTTTGGAATATTATGGAAATGATATTTCAATTATTAATAAAACAGCGGATGCATTACAAGAAATAGCAAAAAGATTTATAAAATTCAAAAGAAGACATAATCCCGAAAATATGGAGATAATTTTTCCTGATGAAGTAACCATCAAATGTGAATATTTGAGTCAAGCAAAAAGAATTTACTTAAGTAATTTGTATGAAACTTTTTTTTTAGACAAAAAAACATTAAGAAAAATAGTAGACCATGACAGAGAAGGAAAATTTGAACAAAATATTCCTATTGAAATCAAAACAAATGTGAGGGCTTGGTATGATAAAAAATAAATATTTAGGGAGTATTTATGGACTGGCAATAGGAGATGCACTTGGGTTTCCAAATGAATTTATTAATAGGTATACTAATTTACAGAGAACAAATGGAAAAGGCATAACAGATTTCATTTCTGCATTTGATGGTGATTTTCCGCCAGGAACCTATACTGATGATACACAAATGAGTCTAGCAATTGCCAAAGCATTAATAAATAGCGATTTAAAAAATTATTCTATTGATGGTATTATGAAAAATATAACTAAAGAATTTATTAATTGGATAAATGACCCAAAGAATAATCGCGCACCAGGAAAAACATGCATATATGGATGCAGAAATTTAGAAGAAGGAATAAACTGGAAACAATCAGGAGATTACAACTCAAAAGGGTGCGGAAGTGCAATGAGAAGCGCTCCGATAGGATTAATATTTTACGATGATTTGGATAAATTAGTAGAAGTAGCTACAGAAACAAGCAGATGTACACACGCACATCCGACTGGAATTTCTGCAGGAATAGGAACTGCATATCTTACATCATTAGCTCTTCAAGGCATTGATTATAATACTTGGATCGATAATATAAAGAAGCAACTTTTTTTTAATGAAGAATTTAAAAATAAAATAAAACAAATAAATGATGTATTTGACTATGAAGATTCTTTTAAAGCTCTTGAAGAAATAGGGCAAGGATGGATCGGAGAAGAAGCAGTAGCAATGGCGCTTTATTGCTTCTTAAAAAATCCATTTGATTATGAAAAAACAGTTTTAACAGCAGCAAACTGCGAAGGAGATACTGATTCTGTGGCGTGTATTGCCGGAGCAATAAGCGGAACATACAATGGAACAGAAAAAATTCCAGAAAAATGGGTAAATAATGTTGAAGACAGCGAATACTTAAAAGAAATCGCTGAAAAATTATTCAATAAGAAGGAACATTAATTATTCTCCTGCAACAGCAGGTTTTCTTGTCCAAACTGTTTCACCATTATAATAAATTGCCTTGATATTTTCAGGAGGAATTCTATCTCCGATAAAAATAATTTCATGGTCATAACCGTCAATATTTTTGTTATAATGCATATATCTTGAGTCCAAGAAACCTTGCTCTACAAATTCTGCCTTCTGTACATCAGATATAGGAATACTGGTATCAATTTGACCTCTTTTAATATCTGAAGGATCTATTTCAATAACCAAGCTATGCTTATTTGGATGCATTGTTGAAACAGAATAACCATCTGCAATCTCTCGTTTAGTAGTTAATGATACAATACTATCAGTACCCATAACTTCTTCATGTTGTTCTATATTATATTTAAGCTGCTGGCCAGATCTTTCATTAATAGATCCTCTGCTTCTTTTCAGACCTGATTCCAAACCATTATCTAAAATTTCGTTAACACGTTTACCAACTTCATCAGGTTCAACACTTACTCCCCGATATAATGTGTCATAATTATCAATCTCTTTTGGTGTTGGCTCGGTATTTCTCATTTTTCTAAGACTTGTTTCAATTTCATTAATTTGTCCAGAAGAATAATGCGGCGCATCTAATCTCACTCTTGGAGGCTTTGCTAATTCAAGAGTTTCTTCTGTTTTTGACCTAATGCCTAGCAAAATTTCTTTTTCAAAATCATCAACTTTATCATAATTTGCATTATAAAATTTCTTTGCTTCATCATATTTTGCCTGTTCAAAGGAAATGCCCTCCTTTGAAGCGCGTTCTTTGGCCCGAGAATCTAACATATCATCAATAACAGAAGTTTTAGCATTTTTCTCAGCAACTAAAATATCATCTCTATGCATGATATCATTTCTTTCCTTTGAAATAAATTCTGTGAGTTCTCCCTGCCTTTCTTCATTCTTATAAATAATATACTTTCCATCCTCTTCTGTAACACTCCATTTGTTAATACCAACAATATCCTCTTCATTCTTGCGAATAGCAAGTTGCTCTGCAGTAGATTTTTCAAGAACATTTTTGTTTTCCTGAACAATATCATTAAATGTTTTTTCTACTTTAATTTCAGGAACAGGTTCGCGAGCAGGAGAAATTTTATTAAGTCTTGCTGCTCTTTCTGCCTCTTCCAATCTTCTTATTTCCTCAGGAACCTCTGGACTATAATATTTGACTATTATACCCTCTTCTTGGGATAATCTTTTGTATTCATCATACAAATCAGCAGCATCTCTGCCTTCTGAACAAGCTTCAGCAGCAGCTTTTCTTAATTCATTAAGACGGTTTTCATAAACAGGATATAATTCGGCAGCTCTTTGTTTTATTTTTTCGGTTTGTTCTGCAATATTTTTTTCAAGAACCTGCATATCTGATTCTAAAATATCTCTTTCTTGCAATAATCTTTTTTCTGCCTCTACAATTTCATCCACGCTTCTCTCATAAGTCGTTTGGTCTATTATTCCTTTAACTTGCTTATCCAATAACTCATCATATTCTTTTCCTAATCTATTTAATTCATCTTCTATTTTAGGATAACGCAAATCCATTTCTTTTTTTGCAGCTTTAAATTTATTTAAATCACTTTCAAGAAAACCAATATCCACAGGCATTTCTTTAAATGTTGGTATAGGTTCAATTGGTTTTGGCTTCATAGATAAAATCCTTTCAAGAGTTTCAGTATCCTTAGCAAGAACATCATCCAAAGCATCTGCCAACCTTTGAGCACGGGCATCTGCATTTTCAAGGGCTTTTTTGGCCTGATTATATTCAATAGCTGCTTCTCTAAAACCATCTTCAGAAAGCTCTTCAACTCTTTTTGCCAGATTAATTCTTGTTTCATCGCCTGTTTCAACTGCCAACCTATAAACCCTCCTTGATTCTTGTAATTCCTGCTCAGCTAATTCCATAGCAATACGTTTCGCATTCACATTATTAGATAAGTCAGGAATATCAGTTCTAATATTTTTAATATTATTTGCATACTTATCTGCAGAAACATCACCAATTGCTTTCCAAAACTCTTCTGCAGACATTTCCGGATTTTCAACAACTGGCTTAGGCTTAGTGCTTGGTGCTTCTTTAACAGCTCTAATATCTTTAGAAGCTACAGCAACTGTTTTAGAATTTTTCAAACCTTGATTTGCATCATCTACTGCGCCAAATGCTCTAGTAATCGCATCAGTATCACCAGATTTTAAAGCATTGCCCAAGGAAATTTCTGCCGAACGCAATCTTTGGCTGGCTTTTTGAACATTAGGAACATATTTACTGCCAATAACTCTGTTCAAACTATTTGTCGTAATTCTTTTAACAGCTCGTGCAGCACGATTGCCAAGACGCATATACTGATATGCATCACCAATCTGTTTAGATTTTTCAACTGCCTTGATACCCTCGCTAACAGCTGCAAAATTCTTGGGAGTGGGAACATTTTCAAAGTTCTTAACAGCATTTTCAAGATCATTTATCTGGTTCTTTACATGATTAGCAAATTCTTTAGAAGGACCCTGGCGCAAAAATCCTTTTCCCAAAACACCTGCAGAGCCTGATTCAATAATCTGCCTTGCTTTTGCAGCTTCATTAAACTGCTCGACAATACCGTTCTTAGAAACCATATTATTAAGAATCTGCCTTCCTTTTTCAGTAGCAGTTCCTCCTGCATTAACAAATTTATTCATTTCGTTTTCAATACGCCGAGCAAAAGACTTAACAGCATATTTTCCACCGCTTTTGCCTAACTGGCCTGTAAACAAGCCAAGCTCTTTTTGAGCAGACTTGCCTGTCTGAATAACTTTTTCTAAATTTTTAGCATCATTTCCTTTAGCAGTTTTTAACATCTCTTCTGCCCGAGAAACAATTTTCTTAGTATTAACATTGCCTTTAAGCGGATCAACTGCCTTGCCTAAAATCTTACTTGTTCCTTTGCCCAATGAAATTCCTACATTTGCAACTTTTTTAGTTGCGCCAATAGTATGAGTAACACCTGGAAGATTTACAAATTTAGATGTTTCTATAAATTTCACAAGTTTCTGAAATTTAGCACTTTGTCTCAAAAAGTTAACCAGCTTAATCGATGCACCGCCTGCTTTAATAACAGCGCCGCAAATAATGAACGGATCAAAGACTACTTCGCTAATAATCCTGCTAGAAGCTCTTCTGCCTTTATCTACATCAGTATTATCAACTTCCCTGCGGGCATATTCTCCTGCCACAGTTGTCCTAACAACCCTTCCAGAATCATCAGTAATAACTCCATAAGCTTCGGCGATTTTCATATATGTTAAAGCGCCCTCTAAATCTCCTGCCTGTTTCTTCATATTACTAATCTTAGCATATGCAACAACAGAATCATCAGGAACATAAGAGCCATCAACCTGCTCAGCCAAAGTACTGCCTATTGTTCCCCAATGCAAACCAAAAGCCCTCAAATCATCACTAGAATATTTGGAAATATCTAATTTGTTATCGCCTTTTAACTCCAATGCATAATTGATTTTATCAATCCATTCTTTAACATCCTGTGAACTAGAACCATCAATATCTTTCCAAGACCAATGGAATAACAATGAAGCAAGATTAAGGTCCGGCCTATTTAATTTCTTTTGCAGAACTATTAATTGTTCATTTAAATCATTCAGAATGCCTGCACCTTTTTTTAGTTTATTCGAAATTTCTGCAGATTCTTTCTTGTATCTTACATCATTTTTTTCAAAATAAACTTCCCCTGCTATAGCAAGTGTCTTTAATCCTTTTTCTTCATCAGTTTGAACAGCATCATAATGTTCACCAGAAGCGACAGACGCGTCTTTAATACGGGCATCATTTTCTTCTTTTAGACTCTTTTTCTGAGCTTTATTTTTCAACTCAGAAATCTCGTCTATAAAATCATTAAGATCAATGTCCGGATTCTCACTTGCAATTTTTCTTATAGATTCTTCTCCATCTTTCAAAACTTTAAAGAAATCACCATGAGAAATTTGTCCTGCAGACCAATACAAAGCAGCAAGACGATATCCATCTGCGCCAGACTGTTCAATTTCTTTTTCAATGTCCTTCTGCAAATTACCAATCATCTTATTTGCAAAAGAAATATCTCTCTCAAGAGACTGTTCAACATTAAATTCTGCTCTAACACGATCCTTATATTTTTTTCTATTTTCTCTGCTTGTACTTGCATCAAAAGTTTCTGCGGCAGCATCACCCAAATCCTCTCCAAAAATTTTGACTTGATTAATGCCTGCATTAAAAATATCCTTAACATTTCCTGTTATATCTCTTCCTTTCTCTTCAAGATAATCCAAAACATCTGCACCAGTAACTAAAATCAAACCTCCTGCAGGATTAGGTAGTGGAGCAGAACTTCCTGATTCGCCGGACATACTTATAGAAGAGCCAATGTATGGAACAGAAGGTTTTTCAGAAGGCTCTAAAGACTCTGTTAAACCAGGAATAACACTGTTTTTATAACCATCTTTAGATTTCCATTCACTTGATTCTGCAATTTTCTGAATGACTTCGGGATTGTTTCTAATACTTTGCAACCAATTTATATTAAACACTATTTTTTTGAACTCATTGCCCTTAATCTCCATAATATTCATCAAATCATTAAAAGCAGGTGCAGATTCTCTAACTGATGTCGCAAAATTAATCCTCTGCACAGCACTTTTAACAGGAATGCTTGCATCGCCAGGAATAAAATCAGACAAAGGAGCTGCAATCAAATCGCCTTCAGGAGTAAATCTGACAGGGAAGTTAAAAGGACCTTCAGCAGTGGTAGTTCCCAATACTGTTTTAGCAGAAGCTAATGCCTTATTAGAAAACCTATCTTTAAAGGCTGCTTTTTCAGCAGCTTTCAAAGCAGTAAACTGCCTTCCTTTATCAGTAAGCTGTCCATCCTTGTACAGATGAACTTTTAAATCAGGAGCATTGCGCTTTTTTTCTGCCAACTTATCAAACTTATCAAGAATCTCTTTATGCACAGAAAGAATGCCAAAATTTTCCAGCTCTATATTTCTCTTGATTTCACTTAATTTAACATTTGCTTCTGAAGCCAATTCACTAATTCTATTTTTAGCAAGCTCTGCCTGCTGGCGATAATAATCTGGATCTTTTTCAGCTCCTGCAAAAACGCCAACTGATTTTAAGGCACTACGCCAATTATCAAGATGCTGTTCAACTAATTTTTTTTGCTTACTAATCTTATCTCCATAATCCTTAGCAACCTTTTTAGCTTGTTCTAAACTACTTTTTAATTTCTCAGAATAATCATCAAGCTCTTTTAATAAATTATCAATATCTTTTTCAAGCTGGTCACTCATTTCCTCAATCTCCACACCTTCATCACTAAAACCAATATATGATTCATATACTTCCTGCATCTTGGCATAAAGAACAAAAGGCGGAGAATCCTGATATTCTTTTTCAACTTCTTCTAATTTTCTTTTTAACTGCTCATTTAAATCAAAATAATATTTCTCTTTCTTCTCATCACTCATATCATCAATAGAATCATAACGCAATTTAACTGACTCAAGTTTCTTATCCTCAACCGTATTAGTTGCAATTCCATAATTAATTTGTTGCTCACTAGAAAAAGGATGAGAAATAGTATTCTTATAAGTACTCACTGCATCAGAATAGCTTTGTGAAGCAGAATCCATTTCAGAAGGAGTGGTTGCAGTATTCATAGATTCTTCAGCAGAATCCAGAGCTGCTCCTGCAACAGTATTTTGTTCAATACTTGAAGGAGTCTGAAGAACAAAACCATAACCACGCGTATCAACCTTATAGAAATTACCCTGACTATCTTCATATAAACCAGGAGAATCAGGAACAGGACTTAAACCATATTCTTTTGCATAACTTATTTCAAGTTTAATTTTTGTTTCTTCAGCTTTTTTTAACTCTTCTTCATTTTCTTCCTCAGGATCTTTTCCAGAAGGAATATCTTCTAAACGGATGGATGCGGCGTATAAATCTTCCTTAGGCTTTTCAGAAGTTACAATCTCTGTTGATGAAGATTTTTCAAACACGTCATTTAAATCTTCAGGAGGCGGAGCTGAGGGAGCATCGCCTTCTTCTGGTTCTGGGAATGAAGGACATTCTTCTCTAGTAATACACTGAGAACTATGTCCTGGACCCTTTTGCCAAGGTTCGCCTTTAGTAGGAGGTTCTACTGGCATGGGCCCTGGTTCAACAACTAAACCTGTAACCATCTCAAAGCTGCATGATGTATCAACAATAACACTGCCTGCAGGCATTGGTTTGCCTGCTTTTGCATTAGCGCCTTTAGGAGCATTTCCATTACCACCTGCTTCTTTTGCCTCTTTTTTACCATAAATACCAGTAGGACAATCAGCAGGGCACTTAGGAGGCTTGCAACCAAGACCTTCACAACAAGGAGAACCGGGCTTTTCACCTTTTGACTTGCTCATTTCAGTCCACCATTGCTCTAATTCCTTAGAAGTCATTTCAGCCAATTCTTTCAAAATCTCCTTGAAATCCTTTGCCATTTCAGAAGCAAGCTCAAGACCTTTTTCATTAGCTTCATGCTGTTTTTCTTTATGATTTTTATCCTCAGTTTTAGTAATTTTTCCATCAGCTATTGCGTTTTCAGCATCTTTTTCTAAATCAGAAACATCTTTGCCTAAATCAACTAAATCTTTTTTATGCTTGTTAATATTTTCATTAACTTTTTTAGCAAACTCAGGAGGCAAGAATTCTTTAGCACTATTAAAAACACTAGTCAATTGCTCTAAAGAGCCATGCAAACCAGAACCAGGAATAATATGCGCTCCTGCCATTGATTCAGGCTGGCCAACCATCTGAGCAATCTTAGCATCAAAATACTGCCAACCCATATAAGTTAAAGCGTCATTTGGATTTGAAAGACCTAATTCATTGGCTTGCTGTTGAAGAATGGTTTGGAAGCTGTTGATATTATTTTTTCCGCCATGAGCGTGTACCAGTTGTGTTAAATCCGATTTCTTTTTCAGAAGTTCACTAATTTTTTCTGGATCTTTTTCTTTTTCAAGTTGATTTTCAATATCATTATGCGTATCAATAGTCTTCTGATCAATTCCTTTTTTTGCTTTGTCTAAATAACTTTCTGCTTTTTTTAATTCTAATTCTAATTCAGTTTTCTTTTTCTTTTTTTGAGAAGAACTTAATTCAGTATTTGATTTTAATTGTTTGATTTGATATTTAATATTCTCAATATCCGTAGTTCTTGCAGTAATGGTTCCATAATACTGCATTGCTCCAGAACATGTTCCATGACCATCGGAACAAACAGCTTTTAGACCCGCGTAATTATACAACAAACTTCCTGCGCCTTTGCCTGATTTATCCAAAACAGCACTTGTTATTTTTTTGAAAGTTCCAAGACTTTCTGCATAAAGATGAGCAGTATAATGCAATCCATTATACGCGCCATTCATTGCATCAGCAACATTGCTCCATTTTTCAGAACTGCCAAGTTTAGCCAAATTATTTTTTCCAAAATCCTTTTGCGCTTCCTGACTTTTGGCAAACTCACTGAGAGCCATTGCCATAGTTGCTCCTTGCTGATAAGTCTCATGACCCCAATTCTCAATAGTCTGCAAATAATTCAAACGGTCCTGAGCCCGAGCAAAACTAGCACCTGCACCTGCGCTTTCGCCGCCATCACCTGCTTTTTTTCTGACAGGCATTTGTTCAACAAGCTCTAAACCGTCACCTCCATAACTGGCATATGCAGATGCTGGAAACAAAGTAGCATCAAAGCCAGCACCAGAAACCTCTGCACCAGGAATACTTGGCATTACACAAGCATCATCCTCATCAACATTACTCAAATCAACAACACTGTTAAAAACATCCTGCTCATAACTCAACTGACCAATAATAGAAGATGATTTACCAACAGAAGTAATTTCCCGAGAAGGCAAATCACTCAAAGCATCACTAACAAAAGCATCAACTTCATAACTATCTGCAGCAAAAACCTTTGGAACAACAGGAATGTCCTTTTTAATGGAAACAAAATCAGGAATATCTCCGACTTTTTGTCTAGTAACAGGATCAACAACAGGATCAACAAAACTCATATCTTTCAAGGCGTCCTTGCGAGAATAATCATTTTGAGCTTCGCAAACAGGCAATAAGAAAAACAAAACTACAACTAATAAAACAAAAAATACATTGACTTTTTTCATGATTTTATTCATTTTCTTTTCTTTTTGCTTATTTTTTTAATTTTTGCAAATTTTTCTTTTTTGCCTGAAAAAAATAAATCGAGCAACAATAAAATAATTATAATCAACAAAATAATAATAGCCAATAAAGACACATATCTGCAAATAATTATTCCCAAAATCAATAAAATAACACTAATAATAACAACAGCATAATCTATAATCTTCCAGGCAGTACTAACTTCTTTTTTCTGCAATCTCTTAGTAACCAAATAAACCGAAGTCAAAACAACAGCAATTAATAACAAAACAGGGATGGCTGAAGGGAGCCAAGGACATATCCAAGCACCAATAGCCATTGCACAATCAGCAGGACAACTAAAAACAGTCTCTCCTTCACCACAAATGTCATCTCCACATCTGCAATCCAAAATTCCAGGAGTTTCCAACTCAGCAATACGCTGACCAACAATAACAAACTGGTCAGAAGGACTGCATTCATCAATCCACGTATGACCATACTGATTAAAACCAAGCAAAGCAAGATCAGGATATTCAATAGACTGTTCTAAAGAAATAATATATTCTATCACATTTCTAGCAATAGGATGAGAAATCAAATCAGTATGAGTCAAATCTATCTCAAAATAATTACTACACATATCACCGCATTCAATACCGCCAACAAAACGAGCACTATCAACAGAAACAATGCCGTCATTAACATTATCAAAATATCCAAGACTAAAAGGATAAGACTTTGTTCCTGCAACAACAAAATACTTAATTCCAGGAACACGAGGAATATTACGACCATTAACAACATCATCAATAACCAAAGGATTTAAGAAATAAACACCTGCTAATTTCTTAGAATTAATCAAAAATGTTCTTAAACTATCATAAATCTTAGCAGCAGGACTTCCTTTATTAGGAGTTCCAACAAGAATCTCCTTATTAACTTTGCTAACAAAACCATACTTATTCAGATTTCCAAAATTAACTGCCTGCTGAATAATCAAACCTCCAAGAGAATGACCAACCAAATGAATCTTATTATATTCTGAAGAATGTTCATGCAAATGATTTGCCAAAGCAATAGAAACATCATCAAGACTCATTGAAGAAGGATAACCAAAGACCCAAACCTGATGAGGCTGCCTTGAAAGACTAAAATCACTAATCATATACTGCCAAGTAGCAGGAGTAGAAGTCAAGCCATGAACTAACACAACTGCCTCTTTAGAACCGCCGTCATAAACTTTCTTAAATTCAGTGCCAACACAAGTATGGCAATACATACCCATAACTGCAAACATAACACGATTATCAACCATCAAAGATTTCAAATCATCAACACGAGCAGAAACAAAACCATTACTTACCCTGCTTTCTAAAGATCTCCATTCGCCATCAACAAAAACAAAAATACCAAAACCAGAATAATCTTCACGAGGAACCAAAGGCATAGTAATAACTGCACCAATATTTTCAGGAACATCAGCCTCAATAACAATCGGCGCGCCCATAAAATAATAATGCGCATTTTCAGGTGCACTAACAAAATCCTTTGGAGTAAACAATCTAACATCAAACCCGGAAACATCAAACTCAACAGAATAACCCTTTTCCTGAATTACATTATTAATATCCAAAGATTTTTCAACATCAATAACAACATCTAACATCAAAGGATCTAAAGCCGGCTGTCTAGTATTAAATTCATCACCAATCTGAGTACTAACTACTTCTCCATCACAAACTAATTCTTCAACAGGAGTTTCTGAAAGAAGAACCTCTGTGCACATCAAACCCCTGCATCTTAATACTTTTACATTTCTAAAATTATCAGGAACATTAAAACTAAAATCAAAACTATCACCAACACACTCCATACTAAATGGACCTTTAATAATCTCATAACCCAAAGGAATAGTAAACTCATCACCGGTATACTGAGGATTAATCCTATTTGTGCTGGCAGAATCAGAAACATAACCACAAGCAACAGGCTCTTCTTCTGGCTCATAAGCATAAGGCCAATCAACACCAAACGGTTCAGGAGATGAAATAGGCTCAGGAGAATACTGCTCACATTCGCCAGGCCCCATGCCCGGGCAAGCCAATAATAATTCCCAAGTATTATCAACATCCTCACTAGTCTCATCATGCAAAACAATACCATTTTCACCAGTGCCATGCTCAGAAGAACCTGAAACAACCTGCGCACCGGTTATTGAAACAAAAGCGCCTTCTTCAAGCGATGTTAAAACTTCTTCAGAAACAATATTTTCAGCAGCCACAGGAACATTAACTGCCTCTTCCTTAGAAATTTTATTCTCAGGAAACATAACAACAGTTCCAGGGAAAATCTCTGTCAACAAAAGATGCAGGTCTTCACATTCTTTCCAGCACTTATTTGCCCC
>JAFGHW010000037.1 GCA_016929895.1 Candidatus Woesearchaeota archaeon | reverse complement strand
TTAAGGTTTCTCTTGAAGTTTATCGTATTTTCAGAAGATTTTTAAGTTTTGAGATTAATAGATTTATCAACTTTCGGAACTACTGTTCTAACCAAAAGATTTATATATTAGTAGTGTAAAAAGTATACTAATTTAGTATTACATTAGAAAAAGAGAGGTGAATCTAATGGACCTTAAGAATAACCCTTTAGCGATTTTGGTCATCGTTACTGTAATCGGCATAGCAGGTTTGATGGTTTTGTACAATTCAGTGCCTTCAGGCCAGGTTGCAGTTAGAATAGGCGGCCAAAAAATATACGGCGCTTCAGGAATGGCTTATTCTACAGGTGATGCAATGTCTTGCGAAACATTGACAGAATATGGTCGTGTGCCTGTAGGATTTGATTACGAAGCTCCTCCTAGCGATGCAGTTAATCGCTTTGGATTGGATAAATGCGTAGACGCGCGAGATATTATCGGATACTACTGTTGTAGTGCTGAAGATCTTTATTAAATAAAAACAGAGGTGAAATCAGATGAAGGACAAAAGCCTTTCATACGTGATATTGGGTATTGTAGCGGTTATTGCTGTCGTTGGTCTTGTATTATTATTCAAGACTGCAATGAGTGGTGATGCAGTCATGAGAATGGGCCAAAGAATGTACGGCGGCGCAGGATTAGCTTATCAATCTCCGGTATTGCAGTGCGAAGACTTGATTGGCACTGGCCAGGTTCCTCAGGGAATGGATTATGAAACATCTATGTACATGGATGTCTTGAATAAATTCGGCCCTTCCAATTGCGTTGATGCTAGACACCTTAATGGTTACTGGTGCTGCAGTAATGTAAACGTTGAAGTTGTCAAAGGAAAAGGTACTAGCGGCCAAGAAGTTGGAAAAGCAATCGATAGTGCACCAAGCTTTTATTACTGAATTACAATTTCCTAACAATTTGTAATTGCCAGAGACTAAAAAGTCAATGAACGCAGAAAAGCATTAGCTTTTCTTGCATATTTTTTTATTTTAAAACGAGGTGAAAATTAAATGGTTGAAAAAACGTCTTATATGGTTCTAGGACTTATTGCTTTAATTTCTATTGTTGGTTTTTTTATGATGTTCAAAGCAGTGCCAACAGCTAATGTTCCGTTAATGACATCTAAAGTATATGGCGGAGCTATTAAAGGAGTTGAAATGCCTTATTACGAAGATAGAGTTGTCTTAGTCAACAAGGGAAATAGCATTGATGTTATTGATACAAGCACGGTTCAGAATAGAATTCCTACTCAGTCTGCTTTAGAAAATAGAGAACCGCAGAGAGCTTATAGTTTGTTGGACAGTTGTGAAGGAATGATTATCCAGGATCAATTGCCTGCAGGTTATATTTATGAAGCCAGCTGGAATGATGCTGTTGCTCGTTATGGAATGCATAACTGCAAAGACATGACTGCTTGGATTAGCCAGTGGTGCTGTAAAAGAGATTAGAATTTTTTTTACCCAGAGAGCTTGCTCGATGGGCACAGAAAAATCTTTGATTTTTCTAGTGTTCTTTTATTATTCCATATCCTATTAGTCTCCATCTTTGTCCGAGTCGTCTAGAAATAGTCATTTTTGCTCCTTTTTCAGCGCATATTGGTTTTCGTAGTATGCATTTGATGGATTTTTTGCTTATTTCTTGGACAATTCCTACTGTTGCTGCTGAGTTTACATTGAGCATTAAGAATTCTGTTTTTTTAATTGGCTCTACTATTAGTTTGTCTTTTGCTCCGACTACTCTTTTAAGCAGGTGGGCTTCTAAATTGATTTCATTCCATACTGGCGGCAGTTTTCCTGGATGTCCTATTACGCTTCCTACCAGTTGGTCTGATTTTACTATCGACGGGTCTAGTTCGGTCATTATCGCCATGCTTCCTCCTGGGTAAATTTCTTTTAGTCTGCTTCCTCCTGCCACGATGCTTGTGATTTTTGTTGTTAACTGCTTCCATTTTTTTCCTTCTAAACACCCGGGGAGTATTTCTATTTCATCATTTTGTTTGAATTTTCCTTGTTTTATTGCGCCTCCTAAGACTCCTCCTTGTAATTTGTCTATCGCTGTTCCTGGTTTGTTAATATCAAAGCTTCTCGCAACCAGCATTATCGGGTCTTTTGTTAAATCTCTTTTCGGTGTTGGGAATTTTTCTTGTATTGTTTGTATTAATACGTCCATGTTTATTGAATGCAGTGCAGACATTGGAATTATTGGTGCATCTTTGAATTTTGTTTCTTTTAGGAATTTTTTGATTTGGTTGTAGTTTTGCATTGCTTTTTCTTCTGTAACCAAATCTATTTTGTTTTGTATTACTATTATTTTGTCCAGCCCGATCATTTCTAGCGCCATTAGGTGTTCTTGTGTTTGTGGTTGCGGGCATTCTTCATTTGCCGCAACTAGCAGTATAGCTCCGTCTATGATTGTTGCTCCGCAGAGCATTGTTGCCATTAGGCTTTCATGTCCCGGAGCATCTACTAAAGATGCTTTTCTTATTAATTCGCATTCAGATGCGCAGGAAAGGCATTTTTTTGTGGCGCCATAGCATTGTGGTTCTTTGCATTTAGGGCATTTGTATAGGGATATATCTGCGTATCCTAATCTTATTGTGATTCCTCTTTTGATTTCTTCAGAATGAGTGTCGGCCCATTTTCCGGATAATGATTGGACTAAGGTTGTTTTTCCATGGTCTACATGTCCTATCATTCCTATGCTTATTTCTGGTTGTTTTTCTTTATGTTCTTTTTTTATTGTTTTTTTCTGGGCCATCTTATGTGGTATATCAGTTTTGTTTTATAAAGGTTTGCGTGATTGTTATTAAAATGAAAAGGTTTTTATAGACTTATTTCTTTATTGCTGTAATGGGTATTATAGGTTGGTTTTTCAAAAAAAGTATTTATGCTAAAGTTCTTGGTATGGTTAAATCAGGCAAATCCGCTAAGATAATAGTTGATACATTTAAAAACAATTATAGTTTGGGAAAGATTAAAGCAGCAATTAATTCTGCAGCCGCTCAAGACTATAATGAACAAATGGATATTCTTGAGACAAAGATGAACATGGGGCCAATTAATGAAGGTTATTATATAAGCAGAAAGAGGATGATTGAAAAAAGAAGAAATGCATTAATTCAAGAAGCAGAAGTAATTTGTGGTTAATTCTTTTTAATCAAATAAAATATCTCATTTCTTTCTTTTATTATTTTATATTCATATCCTAATCTCTCTAGCATTCTTTCCAGCCATCCTCTGTATGAATGTTTCATTGGTTTTCCGCCCAATTTATGTGTTGCAAAGCTAACTATTCTCCATTTGGATTTAACTGTTTTAATGATTTCTTCTGCCAGTTTGTGTCCTTTTTTCTCTATTGTGTCCAGGACCTTGAACAAAAAGCAAATATCAACAAAAGGAATTTTTTTGAGCAGATTTGGGTTTTTTAAGTCTAGTGCAAATGCTCTACCTTTTATTTTCATTATTTTGAAATAGTTTTCCAGAAATTCACAATCGTTTTTGTTTAGTTCCGATGCATAATACGTTGCTTTGACTTTCATATAAGGGTATGAAACCGGGTTCATTCCGCATCCTAAATCAAGTATTGCTTTTGGTTTTCCTGTTGTTTTGAATATTTTTTGGTAGATAAATGGGTAAATAGAGATTCTTTCTTTTGTGGGTTGGTGTGTTAAAAACAGTTTATTTATTAATTCTTTTTTTTCTTTTGCGTGTTTTATGTCTTTCAGTATTTCTTCTCTTTCTTCCAGGCCTTCTGAAAACATTCCATATTCTAATCTTAATTTTTCCCTGGCTTTTTTAATCACTTCTTTGTATTCTTTTGAACGAATTCTTTTTTCTTGGACAGCGCGCTTCAGTTTGTCATTCTGTTCCAAAATCTTTTTGGCAATGCTTAAAACATATTTGTCTTCAACATTCTCCAATTCTTTTTTTTGTTTTATTTTTTTAATCAGTTCTTTCATTTGCAATTCTCTGCCATTATTTTGTTGTAATCGCATTTCCATGTTTTTTGGTTATTTTTTCCTATTGTTTTCAGAATATCGCAGTTTATTTCTTTTTCTGTTTCTTTGCCCGCGTCATTCATCCATATTTTTCCTTGTTTGCATGTCACTTCTAAATCACGCGGAGGTCCTGTATAGTGGAATTCGTAAAGCTTATTGCACAGGCTTCCCTTGCAATTAGAAATATGTATTAGGCTGTGGTTAAACTTTGTATAAAAAGAATCATTAGATGAATATTTCCAGTAGTATAATTCAAATGTAGTGTCATCAATTGAATACATGGCAGAGCAGTCATTTTCTGTTTCAATTAGTTTTGTCGGGTTTCTTAATGTGATTCCTGCCAGATTGCTTATTTGTTTTGTTTCTGCATAGCGTGAACATTCTGGGCTTAAGTTAATGCTGGTGCATCCAATCAATAATACTATTAATATTGGTATACTCGCTTTTTTCATTTTTCCTCTTTTTTAATGTTTTATATTTAAAATTTTTTCTGCCCGCAAATCGTGTTTTGTTGCTTTTTCAATCCTGACTTTGACTTTGTCTCCTATTTGGCAGTCTTCTTTTATAATGATTGGTTTGTATGCAAAATTTCTTCCTTTCATTGTGCCGTATTTGCCTGTCTCATCTATTAATATTTCTCCTGCCCAATTTTTCCATTTTCTATTTTGTTCAAATGCGATAAAATCAAAAGTGTCAGTCATTTTTTTGCTTCTTTCCTTTATTTCCGCCCCATTTATTTTGTCTTCTTTGTTTGCAGCAGCAGTATACGGCCTTGCAGCAAATTTTGATATGTTGAGAACATCTGGTTTTATTTCTTGTATTAATTTTATTGAATCATAAAATTGTTTTTCTGTTTCTCCTGGAAACCCGACAATAATGTCAGTTGCAATTGTTATTTCAGGTATTGCTGTTTTGAATGTTTTGATTATTTCTTTAAAGTCATCGACTGTATATTCTCGTTTCATTGCTCTTAGTACTGGGTTGCTTCCGCTTTGTACTGGTATGTGGAGGAATTTGAACATTTTAGGATGTTTTAACGCACTTATTAATCCGCCCAGGTTTTCTTTTATATGCTGTGGATTGCCCATGCCCAGCCTGACATAAAAATCTCCTTCTATTAATAATACCTTTTCCAATAATTCAACAATATTAGTATCGATATCTTTTCCATAACAGGCAGTATCTTGCGCAGTTATCCATATTTCTTTGCATCCTTGTTTTATGCAGTTTTCTATTTCTTTTATGATTAAGTCTGCAGGATATGAATAAAGTTTTCCTTTGATTAGTTTTACAGAGCAATACGAGCATTTGCCTAGACAGCCATTGCTTATCGGCACAATGCCTATGATTGGGTTGTCTCTTATTTTGTCCAGTAATATTTTGGGTTTTCTTTTTGGTTCTATTAGTTTTTGCGGATTATCATGTATTGTTTCTTCAACTGCTGATACTATGTCTTTGATATTATGTGTGTTTACTATTGTTAAATTTTCTTTTATTTTTTTGATTTCTGGGATTAAATGTTTTGGAATGCATCCTGCTACAACAAGAAAGCAGTGAGGGTGCTTTTCTAATGTTTTTTTGATTTCATTAAGTGATTTTTCATCTCCTTTCACAGTGCAGATGTTTAGGATTACCATGGCTATTTCTTCGCGGTCATTATCGACTATATTGAATTCTGCATTTTTTAGCATTCCTTTGATTGCCTCGCCGTCTGAGAAATTAGCACTGCACCCGAAACTTTTGACTAATATATTTATGCTCATGAATATTAAGAAGAATATGTAGTATTTAAAAGTTAGTTTGTTTTTCTGGAAATTTTGCTCATTCCTGTCGTTGTTTTAAGATTTTTCTTGCGTATTTTTCTTTGTTTTGCCTGCTCTAATCTTATTTTGTCTCTGCAGGCAATGCACCATTTTCTCATTGCAGAATAGCTTAATATTTTTATTCCGCATTTTTGGCATATTGCAAGATTGTTTTTTATCATCAAGTTTTGAAATAATACTGCACTTTTAAAGCTTTCGTAATAATATTACTACATGGTAGTTACGTTTAATATTCTGGGGTGTAGAAAATCTTAAATAGTAGTTGTTATTAGAAAGGTATAACAGGGAGTCCCATGGAAGATATACAGCAGTTGGGAGGTAATATTGAGCTCGCAGGTTTTAGAGAGTTAGATGGCGGCTCAATGATTATTCTAAAAAAAATTATCGGCAATTATGCAAGAAAATTTTCTGACCGTTTAGAAAATATGGAAAAATTGGCTGTTACTCTAAAGCCTGTTGGCAGTAATCAGTTCGAAATGCATGCCAAGCTTGTTGCCGGCGGAGAGGTTTTTAGTTCAGAAATAACAGAGCATAATTTGTTTGTAATGATTGACAAGCTTCTTAGAAAAATCGAGAATTCTGCGTTGAAATAATCTCCATAATCTTTTTAAGTCTTGTTCTTTTTTACTTGATTTGGGAGGAAGGTATGGATTTGGGCAGGTTAGCACAATTTGATGTAGATATAGAAATTTGCAAGAATGATGATTCTATTCTTGTGCGTATTTCAAAGTATGAAGAAAAGAAAGAATTGGAAAATATGAGTGCAAAAAAAGCATTAACATATGCTGTTAGTTTTCTTGATAATAATGATCCTGCAAATATTGCTTTTAAATTTATTATTGCAAAATATCTTAATAATCCTGAGTCCCATATACTAACACATGGCCGAAATCCAAAAAAAACCGAAGTCATAACAGATAAGAATATTATTGATTGTTTGAAATGCCGAATGAATTCTGCTGGCGAAGCCGCATGGTATTGTAAACTTATTTTATCTTAACTGCAAACATTTATAAAGAATTATTTTTATCCTTTCTAGTATGTTCCAGGAAGAAATAATAAATATAATCAATCAGGAAATCAAAAAACAAATTAAATTAGAAATACCCCCAAAAAAAGAGATGGGTGATTTTGCATTTCCTTGTTTTGGTTTATCCAAAGAAAAAAAGAAATCTCCTGTTGAAATCGCAAAAGAATTGGCGTCTAAACTAAAGCCAACAGAATTAGTTGAGAAAATTGTTCCAACAGGCGCGTATGTTAATTTTTTTCTTGACAAGTCAAAAGTGGCAGAAATAGTTTTAACCCAGATTTACGAACAAAAAGATGAATACGGCGGTTCTAAGCTTGGAGAGCAAAAGGTTGTTTGCATTGATTATTCTCATCCTAATATTGCAAAACCATTTGGTATTGGTCATTTACGAAGCACTATGATCGGCAGGGCGATTTGCAATATGTTAAAGTTTCATAGTTACAAGCCTTTGGGTTTAAATCATTTGGGCGATTGGGGAACTCAATTTGGAGCATTGATATACGCGCATCTAACTTGGGGCGATAGGGAGCGTTTAAAAACAGATCCGATAAGGTATTTGTTGGATATTTATGTTAAGTTCAATAAAGAAAAAGAAAAAACGCCTGAATTGCAGGATGAGGCAAAGAGATGGTTTAAGAAATTAGAGCAGGGAGATACAGAGGCAATGAAGCTTTGGGCAAAATTTCGAGACCTGAGCTTGGAAGAATTTCAGAGGGTATACAAGTTATTGGGCGTGGATTTTGAATCTTATGATGGCGAGGCTTTTTTTAAGGATAAATTTTCTGATTCTATTGAGTTGGTTAAAACAAAAGTAAAAACCGAATTAAGCGAAGGTGCTTTGATTGTTCCTTTGGAAGATTTCGAGATTCCTGCAATAATAATAAAATCAGATGGCACTTCAACTTATTTGACAAGAGATATCGCTGCTGCGCTTTATAGGCTTAAGACGTACCGGCCGCATCAAATTTTGTACGTTGTGGGCAGTGAACAAAAGCTTCACTTTAAAATGTTGTTTAAAATTATGGGTTTGCTTGGAAAAGACAAGAAAAAATTCAAGCATGTCAATTTCGGATTCTATTTGTCTCCTGAAGGCGGCAAAATGGCGACCAGAAAAGGAAAGATTGTTTTTATGGAGGATGTTTTAAATGAATCTATTGAATTGGCAAAAAAAACCATTGAAGAGAAAAATCCTGAATTAAAAAACAAGGATGAGGTTGCAAAACAGGTTGGTGTCGGCGCGGTTATTTTTTATGATTTGGTTAATGACCGTATTCGTGATGTTGTTTTTGATTGGAAAAGAATTTTGGATTTTGAAGGAGATACAGGCCCTTATCTGATGTATACATTTGCAAGGGCAAGTTCAATTGTTCGCAAGCTTAAAGAGAAAAAGAATCTAGAGCCAGATTTAAGTATTGATTTTTCTAAGCTGTCTAATAAAACAGAGCAATTATTGGCAGTATTGCTTTCCAAATTTCAGGATAAAATCTCAGAATCTTTAGAACAGTACAAGCCGCATATTCTTGCGCAGTATTTGATTGAGTTAGGGCGGGCTTTTAATGAATTCTATCATTCATGTCCTTGCTTAAAAGAAGAGGATTCAGAAATCCAAAAAGCAAGATTGTTATTAATAGATTGCACACGCCAGATAATCAAGACAGGTTTAAGACTCCTTAGTGTTAATGCTCCTGAAGAGATGTAAATCTTTTTAAAGAATCTTTTCTTTCTTTTTGTTATGAGATTGATTAAGATTCCTTTTAGCAAGGGCAGTTTGGGAAAGTCAGAAGGTTGCAAATATGGTCCTGATAAAATTGCAGAATTAACAAAGGAATTCTGGTTTTCAGAAGACAAGACACTGCCTGTATTTGATGTCGAACAAATAGGTGTAGACCAAAACAACATCAGCTTAACACACGATAATATATTCAAAAAAATAAGCGAGATAAAAACAAACTTTATAGCCTTAGGAGGCGATCATTCAATTACATACTCCACTTTCAAAGCTTTTGCTCAGAATTTTAAAAATCCAGGAATTATTGTTTTTGATGCTCATCCTGACTTGATGCCTCCGAATAATCTTGACCATGAAACTTATTTGAGAAAGCTTATCGAAGATGGTATTGTTAAAAAAGAAAATGTTATTTTGATTGCTTTAAGAAATTGGGATGACGAAGAATATAAGTATATTCAAAACAATAGATTAAAAGTTTATCCTATGAAAAACATTTGTATGGAAGGAATTGCAAATATTTGTGATGCTGTCATGTCTGTTGCAAAGGATTTTGATGGCTTGTATTTGTCTTTGGATATTGATTCTGTTGACCCTGCGTTTGCTCCTGGCACAGGCTTCACAGAGCCGGCAGGTCTGGCATCAAGAGAATTGTTTTACTTTATTCATAGAATCAAGCTTCTTAAAAATTTGAAAGCAATTGATATTGTTGAGGTTAATCCTGAAAAGGATTTCAATGACATGACTTCCAGATTAGCTGCTAAGTTATGTGTTGAGTTTTATTAAATCGCAACCTTTAAAAACTCCTTTATACTTTTTATTTCCAGTATGGGACGTATTAAGACTAAATTGACTAAAAGATTGACTTTAGAACTATTAGATAAGCATAGGGATAAGTTAAGCACTGAGTTTGAAGCTAATAAGAAATTAGTAGCAGGGCTAATGGCCGGCACTAGCAAGAAATTAAGAAATGTTATTGCTGGCTATGTTACAAGACTTAAGAAGAAAGATTGATAACACGGAGGTGTTGAGAAATGGGAGATGACAACTCGATTTTTATTGGAGCAAAGCCATTTATGAACTATGTCACTGGAGTTGTGATGCAGTTCACAACAAAGGGCGCAGATACAGTGACTGTTAAGGCAAGGGGTAAATTCATATCTCGTGCTGTTGATGTTGCTGAGGTCTCAGCTAAGCGCTTTCTTGAAGGCTCGGTTTTGACCAAGAACATCGCTATAAACTCTGAGGAATTTACCAACAAAGAAGGAAAGCAGGTCAGGGTTTCTACTATTGAGATTTCATTGGTTAGAAAAGACGCTGCTTAGGTTTTTTTATTTTTATTATAATATTACTACCGATAGGTAATAAATCACCATAAGCTTTAAATAGGGCGAATTCTTTATATAGTTACAAAATATAGTGTGATTATGGTGGATAAAAAGAAAATGAAACTAGATTTAGAGAGAGAAGTAGAAGAAATACCTGAAGGAGTATATATCCCAGATCCAAATATTAAAAGTTGGGATAAGATGACTTGGGAGGGTGTTAAGGAAGAATATTATAAACTAGTTCCAAGAGCATTAAGAAAGTATGAGGGAACTCAACAAGGCTATCTTGGAAATAGCAAATTTTTCACTAAAGATCTTTTAGATAATATCGAAAAAGAATGTATTGATGTTTTAGATAATATTGTTCAGAGTTTAAAAGAAGGAAGTACTAAAGATCCTGAACCTATTAATTGCAACTGGTATACATTAACTGAAGATTTTAAAATATTCAAAAAAATCGAAGGCAGATTAAAAGAAAATAAGTTAATGAAAGCAAAATTAGGGGCGGCAACAGATTCAGAATCATTTAATATTGCTATGACTGTTTCAAATGAATATCGAAATGTTATTTCTGATAGAAATGAAATAACTGTTTTTCCTTTAGAAAATTTTGAATATTGATTTTTTGGGAATTATCTTATATCTGAATGACCAATAACCCACATATTTCTTATTTGGATTTTAAACGGAGGTATTTTACTTTTTGTTACTTCTTTTATTACCTCTCTTATTTCTTCAGGGTTTAAGCCAAAATATTTCAGTTGTTTTTTTGTAATTTTGTCCGGATTTAAGAAAGTTATATCTCTACAAAAAAGTTTTCCTTGGATGGGCTTATTTGGTGTTATATTCATGTCATTTTGAAACTTAAATAAGCCATATTTACTTCTGTTAAATGAAAAAGTTATTTCAAATCCCGTTTTAGTTTTTTTAATAGGTTCTATCATAAGTATTTCTTTATATTTGTTGTTAAAATCATATGCATTTACAAAAGCAGGTTTTCCATCTGGTTTTCTTAGAACACTATATATTTGATCTTTTTTGTAATATTTTGAATCACCATCAATATGATGATTATAACATGCTTTAAGATCTTCCCAGGTATAGATAATTATGTCAACTAAATAAGAAGGGTATGCAAGACCTAAGTTGATTGCTTCTATTCCTTCGCTTTGATTTTCCACAAGAGAATCATCAGTATAAAAATAGATTTTTTTTAAAACTCTCTTAATCAGCATATTTAGTAGAAATATCGCGCGATATAAATACCTATCTGAAATAAGAAATTATGATTTAAATATGGCGGGGTATTAATTTTTTTCTACAAAGCTTTCTTTAACTCAGCATTCCCTTCTTGTATTTTCTGTATGCCTGTTGTGAACTTTTGTACAGATTGTTTGTATATTTCATCATTGCTTTGTTCTACTGCTTGTTTCATCATTGCTGTTCCGTCTTTTAGAAAGCTTACTCCTTGTGCTATTAAGACATTTCCTTTGGAAAATTGCTGGGGCGGCATTGCAGTAATAAATGCATTTTCTACTGATTGCATGGTTGTTAGTGCTTCTCCCAGTACATATGCAAAGTCTTGTTGTGTTATTGCTTTTTGTTTGTACTGGTTTAATGATGTGTCTATCATTTGTAATGTTCCTGATATTGTGTCGTCCATATTTCTCATGAATGTTTTGTATTCTTCTAAACTCATTGGTTTTACTGCGCTTTTTGGAGAGACTCCTCCGGGCATTACTTGTTGTGTTGCAGTTGCTAATGAAGTTCTTGCCATTGTAACGTCTTCCCCTACTTCAGTTAGCATGGCAGCCACAGTATTTATTTGGTTTATATCTTCGTTTATTATTCCTGTTTTCATTAGTTCTAATGCTGAAATTGTTTTTTGTATGGCTGTGCTAATGTAGTTATATCCTTCTTGGTATACCGGGGGAGGGGTTATTTTATTCAATTCTTGTTGATATGTTTTTAATTTGGATATTTTTTTATCCAGCCGTTGTATCATTTCTTGTATGCTTATTGTTCCTTGTCCAAGCTGGTTAGAATCCTGCTCTAGTTCTAATAAGACAGCCCCCATTTTTTTGCCTATTTTATCTATATCAACTTGAAATTTCTGTATTGCCTGCGCGCTTTCGCTTTTTCTTATTGCTTGTCCGCAGGAAGTTAGTGTGAGAAGAAGTACTGCGAGAATAACAAATATTATCTCTTTTCTCATTGTTCATCACCTTTTTTTATGATTAATTGTGTTTGTATAGTATTTGTATTTAAATATTTCTTATTATTCAAGTGATCTGCACAGTTAGTTTTATATATTGTAGGAGTCTAAGATGTTTCAAGGGCCTATAGCATAACCTGGATAGTGCGGCTGGCTTCGGACCAGTTGATCAGGGTTCGAATCCCTGTAGGCCCATTTTTTTTAATTACGAGAAAATTATTTTTATTTCATAAAATTCATATTTTTTCGTAGATGATGCGAGATAATAGAATTATTTCCAAATTTGTGGTCATTTTTTCCGGTTTTTTCTTAATAAAAGATAAAAAGAAGTGGTCTAACCTGGTATTAGACCTTAGTAACATCTTGACCGACAAAATAAAATAAGTAAGGCAGATATATAAAGCCATCGATTTCTGCCCAGTTTGAGCGAACGTAGTGAGCGGAAACTGGGAGCAACAGGAACCTTTTTCTAGTTGTTTT
>JAFGHW010000036.1 GCA_016929895.1 Candidatus Woesearchaeota archaeon | reverse complement strand
TGAGACTGAGCTGCCTGGCCAATATCAGCAGAAATGATTAACAAATTCTCATCAGGCTGAATTATTTTATTTAACTGATTTAATTCTTCAATCAAATCATCACTTAAAGCATCTCTACCAGCAGTATCAATAATAACAATATCATATTTTTCCAGCTGAGACTTGTACTCATTATATATTTTAACAGGATCTTTTTCATTTCTCTTAATAAAAACAGAAACATTAGCATTCTTGCCAACCTGCTCAATCTGGTCCATAGCAGCAGGACGATGAATATCCAGGCCAAGTAATGCCACTTTTTTTCCGCGCTTTGTGAAATATTTAGCTAATTTACCGCAGGTGGTTGTTTTACCAGAACCAAACAAACCAACCATCATAATCTTATTAGGCTTTTTATCAGTAAGTTTTATTTCTGCTTTTTGGCCGCCCAAAAACTTAACCAATTCCTCATAAACAATATTAATCAAATGCTCTCTTTTAGTCAAAGAACCAGGAGTTTCCTCTTTCAAGGCCCGTTCCTTAATAGATTTAGTCAAATCAAATACCAAAGATACATTAACATCTGATTGAAGCAAAGCCCTTTGAATATCCTTAACCAATTCATTAATCAGCTTTTCATCTACAAAAATAGACTTAGCAATCTTCTGCAAAGTTCCTTTTAATGAAGAACCTAATTTATCCAAAACCATACAAGAATTCAGGTATTAGGGGTTTATAAAGGTATTGTTAACAATAAGCTTTATAAGCAAGGAAAGATTGCTCAATTATATCATAATCCGGAGGAAAATAATATGAAAAAAATAACTTTTATTTTATTGACTCTATTGTTCTTATTAAGTATTAATACTGCTTTTGCTGAAACAATCAATGCAGAAGAATGCTATTCTTTGTCAGCAAATGAACAAAGACCTTATTCTGATGTTACAGGCAGACTAAATATTATTAGCGTATCCTATGCTTCTGAAAATGAAGGCAAAGCAAAATTTGAAATAGACGGACAAACAACTGGTGAACTGCGCCCAGGAGACGTATATGTAATAAATGAAGACAAACATTTGAAAATAAAAGAAATAACAGGAAATACTGTTGAATTCTGTTTGTTTACATATGTTCCTTGCCAAGATGTTATGGACAAGATATATGAAGACGAGCAAAAAACATACAGAATAGGCAATGACAAGTACACAATAAAAGCAAAATTCTCTGATAACAAAGTAAAATTCATGATAAATTCAGAACACACAAATGAAATGCAAACAGAAGGCAGTTATTATTCATTTGGAGAAGGCATCCCAAAAACAAAGATTATGCTTAAAGAAGCAGGGAAAGAAAATAACAAACATTATGCCAGATATTGTTTAGATAGTTCAAAAATAATCATGGTTGAACAGCAAAAACCGCAAATAACTTATGAAGAAAAAACAGCAACAGGAATAGATTTATCCTATTACCCTAAAATGTTTATTAGCAATGGCAAATTAAATGCAGAATTAGTAGTAGGAGACCAAGCGCCAGCAGATGATGTTGTTGCAGCAATAGATATTGTAACTTTTTTTGGGCCATTAAAACAAGTAAAACCAACAAAACTAGCAAGCGAAATATATGAGTATGAAAAAAACATAATAAGCATAGGAAGACCATGCGACAATGCAGTAACTGCGCAAATATTAAGAGCAAATGCACAGGATTATGGAAATGACTGCTCAATAGGATTAAAATCAGGGCAAGCAATGGTTAGGTTATTTGAATACAATGGATACAAACACATGCTTTTAATGGGTTTTTCAAGATTAGAAACAAGGCAAGCTGCAAGAGCAATAAGCATGACAAAAATGAACGGAAACAAATATATTTTCAACTTTAAAAGCGGGGTAATGCCTACAAAAGAAGATTTTACAACTACTACAGAAATAGTGCCTGAAGAAACAAAACAAGAACAATCACCCCCAGTGATAACAAAAAAACCTGAATGCAATGGATGTGAAAAAAATGGGGCGTGCCTTTTAACAGGAATAAGAATTATTGAAAAAGATTCAACTCCATTCTATTGCGACATAGACAGTGATTTAAAGAAACAAAAAGAAAATGGAAATGCCTGCCAGAATAATTATGAATGCTTAAGCAATGACTGCCACGATGGAGTATGCCAAAGCATATCTGAAAAAATAGAAGTAATAGAAAAAGAATTAAAAGAACAAAGAAGCATTCTTGACAGATTAGTAAATTTTTTCAAGAAATTGTTTAACTTTTGATTTATCTATAAATTTACAAAAACCCTTAAATAATAGACAATTTAACATTAAAATATGCACTTAAAATGGCTAGGGCATGCGAGTTTTGAACTGAAAACAGGTGATTTAATACTTTATATAGATCCATATGCTGGCGAGTATTTGGATAAAGCAGATATAATACTGATTTCTCATGCGCATTATGACCATTTTTCAAGAGAGATTGTAATGAAAATACGAAAACAAGACACAACAATCATCGGGCCAGCAGAAGTAGCTTCTCAAATAGATGGCTGCAGAACTGTTGTAGAAGGAGAAGAAGGAATATTGGAAAAAATAAAAGTAACAATCGTTCCGGCATACAACACTCCTGATGCGCCAAGACCAACACATGCAAAAGGAACAGGAGTAGGATTCTTAATTAAAACAGAAGGAAAAACAATATATCACGCAGGAGATACTAGTTTTATACCTGAAATGAAAAACATAAAAGCAGACATAGTATTACTGCCTGTAGGCGGAACATATACAATGGACGCAAAACAAGCAGCAGAAGCAGCAAAACTAATAAATCCCAAAATAGCAATACCAATGCATTACGGCAAAATAGTAGGAACAAAAGATGATGCATTATTATTCAAGGAATTAGTTGAAGAATCAGAAATAAATGTAAAAATAATGGAGCTAAACAAATGGGAAAAACTCTAGGTGCTATTGCCCTTAAAGCGGCTGTGGTGCAAAGCCTCATTAGCTCCTCAGCTTTGCCACTGCGTAGCTCAGGTCGCCTCGCGTGCTTTAATCACTTCTTCGGCAAACAATTCACCACAGCTCGCAAAGCAAAACAAGAAATTGGCGGGCAGGCAGTAATAGAAGGAGTGATGATGAAATCAAAAAAAAGAGTAGTAACTTCAGTAAGAAAAGGAAAACAAATCATTTCAAAAACAAGAAATTTTAATCCGATAACAGAACGCAAAAGGATTTACAGACTTCCCATACTGCGCGGAATTATCAATCTAAGCGAAATGCTGGTAATAGGCATGCAGGAACTGACATGGTCTGCAGACCAGCAAACAGATGAAAAACAAGGCAAATTATCTCTTTTACAATTAATCTTAACATTTGTCTTTGCAATAGCCGCGGTAATAGGAATGTTTATTGTTGTGCCGTACTATTTAACCAAGGTTTTTATGACTGAAGTTAATATCGTATTCAACATAATCGACGGCGGCTTCAGGGTTTTAATATTCATACTTTATCTGGCGATAATCGGATTAATGAAAGATATGAAAAGAGTATTCCAATACCACGGAGCAGAACATAAAGCAGTGAACTGTTATGAAGCAGGGAAAAGATTAATAGTTTCAAATGTAAAAAAATATTCTGTTATTCATTCCAGATGCGGAACAAGTCTTATAGTTTTTGTAATAATAGTTAGCATATTATTGTTTTCTCTGATTAAAGACCCAAGATGGTTTGTAAACATTCCACTACGAATAATATTAGTTCCAGTAATAATAGGGATATCATTTGAAGTTGTAAAACTAAGCACAAAATTTAAGAAGAGTATCATATTAAGAATATTAATCACGCCCGGACTCTGGACACAAAAACTAACAACCAGAGAACCTGATGCAAAACAAATAGAGGTGGCAATAAAATCACTCAAAAAAGCACTTTAAAAAATATTTTAGTCAAAATAATCGGAGCATTTTGCGCAATAATAATCCTGGTTTCCTTTATTTTATCAATAATAAGAATAATGGACTGGAAACTATTCTGGCTAATCGCGATAATAATGGGCGCAATAGCATATTGGGTGATACCATGGATGAAAGGGAAATAAGAACAAAAAAGAAGCAAATGCTTGTGATATTAAAAGAAGCAAGAGAATTAGCAATTAAAGGAAACTGTCAAGAAGCATTAAATCTTTTAACAACATCTTTTATTCAATTGGAAACAGAAGTATTTGGCTTGTTCCACAAATCAAATAAATTTGACATGGCAAGAAATGCCATACAACTAATATGTTTTGAAAGTGATGGAAGTCCAATTTATAAAAAAGGAATAAAAGAAACAATAGAAACAGGCAAAAAAAATTCATTAAGACTAATAGCAGAACTAGAAGAAGAACTTCAATAAACCTTTTCCCAATCTTCTGTACTGCCTTTAATGATTTTAAATAATGGATTGGGCTCGATTCTTTTAATTTTTAACAACTCTTTATACTTATCCTTTGCCCTGATTTTCAACCGCTTTTTTAATAAATTAAACTCATACAAAATTTGGCCTTTTTTAATACTTAATTTAGACTTTCTAAACGGCTTAGAAATATTTTTCTTATTAAAACAATAGCCCCTATCACAAGACTCTTTGTAAATATACAACAAATAAGAATTAATCGCAGGCAAAGGCTTTTTCAATACTTTAAAACGATTTAATTGAGGATGATTCTTGTGAGACTCTGTTTCTCCTTTTAAAATTTTCTTAGCTAACAAAGACTCTCTCCATAATCCACTTAATCCCTTAACATCCAAATACTTAGGATGAATACTCCAGAGCCTCATTTTAATACATCATAGCTTGCATTTATTTAAATAGCTTTCTTTTATAAAAAAATAAGCACAAGTCCAGAATTCTGCATTTATACTCCCTCTGCCCTTAGAATTCAGCCAGAACTTTGCGTAAGTAGATCGAATCTAGGCAAAGTTCTGGAGCTTAACTTTTGCCAAAGTATCGTGCATAAAGCAAAAGTTAAACAAACCAAAGGTTTATAAACCCAGAGCACTTACTATATACTGAAATTGATGGGGGTTTCTCGTCGATAAATTGAATAAAATGAGTGAGGAAAACAAAACAGAAAATAGTCAGAAAACCCATGAACATGCCAGCTATGGCGCTAAAGAAATACAAGTATTAGAAGGCATAGAAGCAGTCAGAAGAAGGCCGGGAATGTTCATTGGAAGCACTGATTCCAGGGGATTGCACCATTTGGTGTATGAAGCGCTAGATAACAGCATAGACGAAGCATTAGCCGGCTATTGCACAAAAATACACGTGGTAATACTAAAAAACGGCTATGTAAGCGTAACAGACAATGGAAGAGGAATACCTGTAGATACTCATCCAAAATTCAAAAAATCCGCCCTAACAGTAGTTCTCACAGTCCTGCACGCAGGAGGAAAATTCGACAAAAACACATACAAAGTATCAGGCGGACTTCATGGAGTAGGCATTTCAGTAACAAATGCATTATCAGAACGATTAATAGCAAAAGTAAAAAGAAACGGTAAAGTATACAAACAAAAATTCTCAAAAGGAAAACCAATAACAGAAGTAGAAGTAACAGGAGAAACAACACACACAGGAACAACAATCACATTCATACCTGACTTTACAATAATGGAAAAAAATGAATTTGATTATTCTGTTTTATCAAAAAGACTAAGAGAGCTGGCTTTTCTAAATAAAGGAATTGACATAACAATAATAGATGAAAGAACAAACAAATCAGCACAGTTCAATTATACCGGAGGAATAAAATCATTTGTAGAATACCTGGACAAAAACAAAAAATCAATAAGCCCTGTAATTTACATTGAAAAACAAAAAAATGGAACTTCGGCAGAAATAGCATTGCAATACACAACAGATTATGCAGAAACAGTATTCAGTTTTTGCAACAATATCAATACACACGAAGGCGGAACACACTTATCGGGATTTAAAACAGCACTAACAAGATGCATAAATAATTACGCAGACAAAAAAGGATTATCGCAAGAAAAAAAATTAAGCTCAGAAGACATAAGAGAAGGATTAACAGCAATAATTTCAATCAAAATACCGCAGCCGCAATTTGAAGGACAAACAAAAACAAAGCTGGGAAACTCAGAAGTAAAAGGAATTGTTGATTCGATTGTAAGCGAAACCTTAACATCATATTTTGAAGAAAATCCTCAAGTAGCAAAAACAATAATAGGAAAATGCCTGGAAGCATCAAGAGCAAGAGAAGCAGCAAGAAAAGCCAGAGAACTGGTAAGAAGAAAAAATGTATTAGACATAAGCACACTTCCAGGAAAATTAGCAGACTGCGCAACAAAAGACAAAGAAAAAGGAGAATTATTTTTAGTAGAGGGGGATAGTGCTGGAGGTTGTTTTTCAGGAGATACAAAAGTTGCATTAGTTGATGGAAGAAATCTTAGTTTTAAAGAATTAGTCAAAGAACATACTCAAGGCAAACAAAATTATTGTTATACTATCAATTCAAAAGGGAATATAGAAATAGCATTAATTGAAAATCCAAGATTAACTAAAAAGAATACCAAAGTAATAAAAATCATTTTAGATAATGATGAAGAGATTATTTGTACGCCAGAACATAAATTCAGACTTACAGATGGCAACTATACAAATGCAAAAAAACTTAATCCAACAATCGGTCTTGCACCACTCTATAGAAAATTATCTGAAATAAAAGGCAGAATAACCATTAAAGGGTATGAAATGATTTTTGATCCAAAAAAGAAATATTGGATTTTTACTCATCTTCTAGCAGATAAGTATAACCTTAAAAATAAAGTTTATACAAAAAAAGATTCAGACAGACATCACATCGACTTTAATAAACTTAATAATTCCCCTGAGAACTTGGTTAGACTTCCTAAAAAAGATCACATGCAGCTGCATAGAGAACAGATTAAAAAAACAATGCATACAAAAGATGCTAAAGAAAAATGCAGAAGAATTAAACAAACCCCAGAATATAGAAATAAAATTAGAAAAACCATGTTATCTATGCATGAAGAATTAAGCAAAAGAGCAAAGAAACAATGGGAAAATAAAGATTACAAAAAATATATGGTTCAAAAATTTAAAGAATTCTACGAACAGAATGCAGAATATAGAGAAAAAAGTTTAAAAAAGCTAAATAAAGCGCAAAAAGAACATTGGGAAATGCGAGAAAATAGAGAAAATCAATCAAAAAGAACTAAAAGATTTTTTGAAAAAAACCCTGAGAGAAAAGAAATATTATCAAAATCAGCAAAAGAACAGTGGAACAATAAAGACTTATTAAACTGGAGATCTAAAAAAACCAAAAAACAATGGACTAATGAATTTAGAAAAAAGAGAAAAAAATCATGCGATGATACTTATTATAAACATACAATAAAGTTTATCAAAACACTCTTAGACAAAACCGGAAGTTTAGAGAATTATGAGAAAGAAAGAAGAAAAGCCAAAAATAAAAATTTGCTTACTATAGACACATTTTCCAAAAAATTCTTTGATTCAGATTATTCTAGAATGCATGAAGCAATCTTATGCTATAATCATAAAATCAAACGACTTGAAAAATTAAAAGAAAAAATAGATGTTTATGATATAGAAGTTAAAGGAACACGCAATTTTGCATTGGCTTCTGGTGTATTTGTGCATAATAGTGCAAAACAAGGAAGAAGCAAAGACTTCCAGGCAATACTGCCGTTAAGAGGAAAAATAATCAATGTAGAAAAAGCCAGGCTAATCAAAATACTAAAAAACGAAGAAATAGGAACAATGATAACCGCAATTGGAACAGGGATAAGCGATGAATTTGATCTAGCAAAAGCAAGATACGGCAAAATAATAATCATGACAGACGCAGATGTTGATGGAAACCATATCGCCTGTTTATTATTAACATTCTTTTACAGATACATGAGGCAATTAATAGACGCAGGAAAAGTCTATTTAGCAATGCCCCCGTTATACAAAGTCCAGAAAGGGAAAAAATTCATTTATGTCTATACTGATGCAGAAAAAGATGCAAAACTCAAAGAATTCGGAGAAGGAACAGTAATCCAAAGATACAAAGGACTTGGAGAAATGAATCCAAAACAATTATGGGAAACAACAATGGACCCAAAAACAAGAATGCTGAAACAAATAACAATAGAAGATGCTGTCCATGCAGACGAAATATTTGCCATATTAATGGGAGATGAAGTAGAACCACGAAGAGAATTTATACAAGAGCATGCAAAAGAAGTCAAAGAATTAGACATATAAAAACCATAACCTTTTTAAACCAAATCTTAATCCAAGAATACAATGGCAGAAACAAAAAAAACCAAATTAGTGCTGAAAAAGAAGAGATGGTATGCTATCACAGCGCCAAAAACATTCAAAAATTCAGAAATCGGCCAAATATACCTAACAGACCCTGCAACAGCAATAGGCAGGAAAATCAAAGTCAGCCTAATGCAAATAACAGGAGACCCAAAATCACAAAATACAAAAATTGAATTTAAAATAACCGGGCAACAAGAAGGAAAACTAATCACAGAAACTCTTGGATACGAACTAACAAATACAGCAATGAAGCGAATGATAAGAAGAGGAAGAACAAAAATACAAGATTCAATAGTTCTGGAAACATCAGACAAGAAAAAAATAAGAATAAAGCCAGTAGTAGTAACACGAAACAAAATACTTGGCGGAGCAAAAAAAGAACTGAGACGAAGAATGCTGAATCATGTAAAAGAAAACATAACAAAAACAGACTTTGAAAACATAATCATAAACCTATTAAACAAGCAATTTCAAAAAACAAGCAATGAGCAACTAAGAAAACTATGCCCTATATACACATTTGATATTCAAAAATTAAGATTAATAGAGCCTAAAATATTAAGTTAAATTTATATACTTCTAATTTGTATTTATTAAAAAAAGGAGGTGATTGGTTTGACACCAATACAAATAATGGCATTAATAGCTGCTATTTTAGCAGGAATAAAAATAATAGTAATTCTACTAAATCCTAAAAAATGGATGGTAGTTGTCAACAAAATATATGCAAACCCTGCAGTTGCAACAATAGCAGGATTAGTAATAGCAGGAGTTTCACTGAACTATCTGCTAAAAGTAATGACAATAGTCCATGTATTTGCAGCAATACTATTCTTTGCCGGCATGATGATAATAGGATTTGCCGCGTATCAAAAGGATACCCTTGCGTTTGCAAATAAAATACTAAAAGACAAAAATGCAATCAAAAGAGCATGGCTGTCAATAATAATCTGGATAGCACTAATAATCTGGGTATTCTGGATTTTATTCGGATAAATTTTTTTATTTTTTTAAAACATAATCTTTTTAAACAACACAAATTAATAATTCTATATGCAACAAATAGGCAAAGGAGCAGAAGCAATATTATACTTAGATTCTGATAGAGTTATTAAGGACAGGATTATTAAGAATTATAGATTGCCTGAAATAGATAATAAATTACGTAAATCACGCACTAAAAGAGAAGCAAAAGTCATTGAGAAACTTGGATTAATAGGAGTTCCTGGGCCAAAATTGATTAAGATTGATGACATGAAGATTGAAATGAGCCATATTACTGGGGATAAGGTAAGAGATGTTTTTTCCATTGACTTATGCAATGAAATCGGCAGAAAAATAGGCAAGATGCATTTAAATGGAATAATCCATGCAGACCTAACAACCTCTAACATGATATTATCTGATGAGATTTACTTTATAGACTTTGGATTGAGCTTTTTTTCTGACAAAATTGAAGACAAAGCAGTAGATTTGCATTTACTTGATAGAGCTCTTGAATCAAAACATTATGAACTGTATCCTTCCTGCTGGGAAGCAGTATTAGAAGGATATACATCTGAGTATTCTGAAGCAAAAACAGTTTTAAAAAGACTTGAGAAAGTAGCATCAAGAGGAAGAAATAAAACTAAGGCTTAGTTTCTATACAACCCTGTTTATTAATAGAAATCTCCTCTGTTTCATCTTGAGAGTATTGAATTAAAACAGGCTTTTCTTTATAAAAAATAGGCAAATCACTAGACAAAACATCCTTAGAGAAAAGCTTAGGAGAAAATTCAGCTAAAGCATCTAAACCACTGGTGCATTCTCCATAAACTCTGGAAAATCTCTTAACCAATCTAAAACTATCATATTTCGTAGCAGAATACCAACTTCCGCCAATAAAACTCAAACATCCTAAAGCAGCAATACAAAGACCCTGCCAAACATTAGTATAAGACAAAACCATTGTCAATAAAGAAGAACCAAAAATCGCTCCAGAAACACCCAAGATTTTAGTTTGAACTTTGTCAATCTCATTAAAAACATTTTTCACAACAAATTCAGGATTAAAAACATTCTTTAAATACAAAGAATTTTCACCATTACTAATAAATAAAGCATGATTACTTTCTAACTGTTTATAATAAAACCGAATATTAGTAGAATGGTTGTTTCCTGTGGGAATACGTTTTCCATCTTCTAATTTTTTAAACCTTGAAAACTCAGTAACAGTAAAAATCTGTGTAAAACCGTCCTCTATAGCAATATAATCCAAATTCTTGTAAATATCTTTTTTAGCAAGCCGAACAAACTCTTCAGAATTCTGATTAGCCCTGTCATAATGATTTCTAAGAGTTGTTTCAAGATTTTCCAATCTAATATCTGCTCCCACCGTATTTGATTAATAGCAAAAGAGAATATTTAAAGGTTGTGGCAGATATGGGACTGCCTGTAATCGCGGAATATAATGGGGCTGGGAGGATTCGGAACCAAACTTTTGAAAAGTTTGATCAAAAATGGCAGGCACAAGACCTGCAAACCGCTCTTTTGATTAATACTATTGATAATCGCGGAATAGAATGGGGCTGGGAGGATTTGAACCCCCGATCACGTGCGTTCCGTTGCAAATACCCCGGGCACGTATCTTACCAAGCTAGACCACAGCCCCTTGATATAATAGAAATAAGAATTGCTTATAAAACTTATTACGATAACACTGTAAATTTTCCGAAAATAATAGTTTAAATCAGAAAAACTGTTGAGAAAAGCGGAATTATTACGAATTCATCAGAAATTATTCGGTTTTTCTTAAGAAAGTGTTATTAAAAATTTATTTCAAAATAAATTGCAGAAAAGCAAAAGCTTTTCTGCGTTTTTTAAAAAGATCGCACAATCTGATATGTAATCTTCCCAGATATAAAGTATAAAATAATATAACTATTTAAACTTTATGCCGGGATCGCATAATCTGTTATTGCGCAGGACTTAAAATCCTGGGTCTTCCCAGAGACCTGCGGGTTCGAATCTTACGATTTGAATCGTGGGCGAAAATCCCGCTCCCGGCGCCTTAACTTGTAACCACCAATCAGTACTATAAATCGAAAGGTTTAAATACTATAAGTTCTAACTTACTATTACTATGAAACAAAGTGATTATATTCATCATTAATCAAGCTTTTTCTAGTTTAAAATCTAATATAAACGTCAATACAGATACTTGCAATTGGAATGGCGGCAGTAGTTTAATGGAAGAATACAGGATTGTGGCTCCTGTGATGCGGGTTCGATTCCCGTCTACCGCCCTATTTTGCAATAACATTTATAAACAAAAACAGATAGAGGACTATTAACATGAAACTAGAACGCGCCAAAGGAACAAGGGATTTTTCGCCTGAAGAAAAGATTGTTAGGAATAACGTAGTTTCTAAGCTTGCAAAAGTGTTTGAAAAATACGGATATTCGCCATTTGAAACACCAATTATAGAAAGATATGATGTTCTGGCAGCAAAAGAAGGAGCAGGGCAAGAAGCAGATGTAATGAAAGAAGTATTCAAACTAAAAGACCAAGGACAAAGAGAACTAGGACTAAGATTTGAACTAACACTTTCTTTAGCAAGATACATAGGCATGAATCCAAACACAAAAATGCCATTCAAAAGATATGAAATAGGGCCAGTATTCAGAGACGGGCCAATTAAATTAGGCCGTTATAGGCAGTTCTGGCAATGCGATGTAGATGTCATAGGAAGCAAAAACATGATAGCAGATGCAGAATTATTAATGCTCACACTAGATTGTTTTAAAGAACTAGGATTAGATGCGTATTTGCAAATAAACAACAGGAAAATACTGAAAGGAATAGTAGAATATGCTGGAATTGAATCAAAAAAAACAGATTCAGTAATAATTTCTTTAGATAAATTAGAAAAATACGGCAAAAGTGAAGTTATGAAAGAACTAAAAGAAAAGGGAATAAGTAATGAACAAACCAATAAATTGATTAATGCAATGAATACCAAAGGAAATAATAAAGAGAAAATAATAC
>JAFGHW010000035.1 GCA_016929895.1 Candidatus Woesearchaeota archaeon | reverse complement strand
TTTGTGTTCCTTGACTATAAACTAAATCTTGTAATTGTCCAAATGTTATTTTTGTTGTATCTGTTTCGAATTGATGAAAAATATCTAAAGCTCTTTTTCCAACTTCGGTTATACATAATTGCGTATTTCCTGTAATAATTCCGGGATCAATTAATAATCCATCCAAAGCAATTTCCGCTTCTTTGGATATACTATCTTGATCTTCTTCTGATATTGATTTTGTATTTAAATCCATTTTTCTCCCTAAATAATAATCATTTTCCGCTAGGTATTAATTCCAAAATATCTTTTATTGACATGCAGTTTTCTTCAGCTTCATGCGCCCTCTCATACTCTAATATCTTTTCTGCGGTTTTTTTCATCGCGGGATATGCGCTTCTTATCAAATGATTTGCGTATATTACAATATTTATTCCTAATTCGTTTAATTCTGTTTCAGTAATATGACTATATGTTGATGGAACTGCTACTAAGGGAACTTTATTTTCAAATTCGTTATATCTTTTGCAGAATTCAATTATTTCTTTGCAATCCTTTTCTTTGCTGTGAATCATTATTGCATCAGCACCTGCTTTTATATATGCATTGGCGCGGATTAGTGCATCGTCTATTCCCTTTTTTAATATTAAACTCTCTATTCGTGCAATTATCACAAAATCTTTTGTTATTTGAGATTGTTTGCCTATCCTTATCTTATCACAAAAATTCTCAACATTGTCTTGTGTTTGCGGAACATCTGTTCCTAGTAATGAATTTTTTTTAAGTCCTATTTTATCTTCTATTATTACCGCAGATACTCCTAGTCGTTCCAGAGTTTTTACCATAAATAAAAAATGTTCTGGTTTTCCCCCTGTATCTCCATCTAATATTATTGGTTTTGTTGTTGCTTCAAGTATGTCCTGAATCGTGCTCAATCGCGATGTAAAATCTACAAGTTCAATGTCTGGTTTTCCTTTAGCAGTCGAATCTGTTAAACTGCTTATCCAAACGCCGTCAAATTCCTTTGTTTTTTGTTCTTTTTGTATTTTGGTATGTTCTGCTATTAATGCTGTCAATCCATTGTGAGCTTCTAAAATTCGTATTATGGGTTTAGATTCCAACAGACGTTTAAATGTTCTCATTCGTATTTGGGGTGTTGTTCCTATTTCTTTTGCAGCTGAAATTAATTTTGTGGATGAAATTCCTTCAGTATATTCTGGTTCTATTAATTCCCCGCCCCATTCTTTTAACACATCTATCACTCTTTGTCTTGTTTTTTGCTGAAGCCCTGTTCTCCAGTCTGTTCCATGAACAACATAGTCTGGCTTTAATTTTCTTAAATTAGGAACATAATCAAGAGTTTCTTGAGGTACCACGTGTTTTATTCCTTTTATATTTTCAATAATTATTTTTCTTTGTTCATACGTTAAAAAGGGTAATCGTTTATAGCTTGCTATTGCTTTGTCTGTTAATATTCCTACTGTTACTTCCCCTAATTCTCTGGCTTTAGAAACTATATTCAAATGTCCTGGATGAATTAAATCAGCACTCATCCCAACATATACTTTTTTCATCAATATTCATCTCTTCAAAGCCCTATTTAAATCTTCTGAACTTTGCTTTCAGTAAGTTAAGGCACCAAAACCTTTATAAATGCTATAATTCTTCTTTTTTACTAGGACGGTCATAGGGGCCGGGTTCCACCCAGACTCATTCGAACCTGGCAGTTAAACCGGCCTCCGTACTGGAGTGTACTGCATTGTGCGGGAAATCCAGTAAGCTGTCCGCCCTTATTTTAATTTTTCTAGGGAGACTATGGGATTAATTGTTTTTTTTCGGCTTTTGAGGACGGGGCAATGGTACAAGAATCTTCTTATTTTCCTTCCAATTTTATTTAGTGGTAATTTATTTTCTATTGAAGGCATAATATTGACTTTTGTGGGTTTTTTTTCACTCTGTTTTGTTTCTTCCAGCAATTATATTATTAATGATATTTTAGATATAAGGAAAGATCAACAACATAGCGAGAAAAAAAGACGTCCATTAGCTTCGGGTAAAATTAAAATCTGGCAAGCAGTCATTGTGTTTTCTGTGGTTTTTGCGATTGGTATTTCGCTGGCGGGATTTTTAAATGAATACTTTTTCTTGTGTGCGCTTGCTTTGTTCGTTTTAACTTCAGCTTATTCTTTTATTCTTAAGAAAGAAGCTTTTTTAGATATTATTATAATCGGTATTAATTTTGTTATTCGCGCATCTTCAGGAGCGTTTATTATTAATGTTAAGATTAGTCCCTGGCTTATTATTGGTGTGTTTTTCTTGTCTTTATTTTTATCTGCTAGCAAAAGAAGAGCTGACTTAAGTTTTCTTGGTAAAAAGGCTAAAGAACATAAAAGTTCTCTAAGGGGGTATTCAAATGAAATAACTAATGCATTGATGATTATTGCAACTACACTTTTAATTTTGTCTTATACATTCTATTCATTTCTAAGCGAACATTCTTATCTGATTTTTACCCTGCCTTTTGCATTGTATTTAATTTTTAGGTACTTTGCTCTGGTTTATTCTGGTTCTGTAATTGCAAGAAGGCCTGAAAAGGTATTTAGCGATTTAAGAATGATTATAGGAATGTTATCATGGATTACAGTTACTCTTATTATTTTATATTTACTTTAACTTTTTGATGCTTGTTTGATTGCTCTAGTTTTCTATTTATCTCCTGATAATTCTCGTATATGAGTTCTCCTTTTCTTTGATTTTCTTCTGCTTCTGTTTCTAATTTTATTAGTGTTTCTTTTTGCTTTTGTATTTTTGTTTCTATTCGTTCTAACTTTCGTGTAAATCTTTGCAGAGCTTTAGCTTTTTGTGTTGTTTCTATCTGCTTGTCAAGAACCGAAGCAAGAGCGTCGTTGTATGTTTTGAATTCCTTTTGTTCGTATTTTTTGTAAATTCGTAAATCAACAGGCACAATGTCTAATACCTCGTTGTTCTCATAGATAATTCTTGGATTTGGTGGTCTATTTGCGAGTTTTTGCACTTCTGAATATAATCTTTCTATTTCTTCGTTGCTTATGTTTTTGCTTAGCTTGTCTATTCCTGAGCAAAGGCACAGCTCTTCTGCGTATGTTTTTCCGGTTCTTAGCAATACTGCAAGTGTTTTTGAAATTGTTTCTTGAGAGTTTTTTATGGCGTTGGTTAGTGATTCTCTGCTGAAAAGATTGTATTTATTTATCGGCGCAATGTATTTTTGGCCTTTTTTTATTGTTCTGTTTTTCCATGTGTGCGCCCAAAACGCCATTAAAATATTTTCATTTTGGCATAGTATTATATTTCCTTTGCTGAATAATTCGATTATTAATGAGTATTTTTTATTTTTTTCTAGTTTTATTTCTATTATTCGTTCATTTTGTATTTGATTTATTTCTCTTATTCTGGCATTGTTTATTGTTTCGCGCAAAAAGGTGACAAAATCTGTTATTTTTGCAGGCATTTGGTATTTTTCTTTGCTTAGGTAAATAAAAGATGGTAAAGTTATCTTTAGTAGTTTTTTGCCTTTTCCTGGAACATGCAATTGCAATAAAAGGCTTTCTTTTGCTGGCGGGTATATTTGGTCTATTTTTGCATTGATAATACCCTGTAGTTCTTTAATGAGAAATCTTAATTCTATGCTGGACAGCTCTTTTTTCATATTAACCTGCTATTCCAATCATGCTTACTCCAAAAATGATGAACAATATTCCCAGCCATTTGTATAAATTCATTTTTTCTTTTAATATTTTTATTGATAGAAAACATACCCATATGTAGCTTACTGATACTATCGGGTATAATATTGATACTTCTCCTCCTGTTAGTGCTATCACAAAGATTATTAGAGAAATTCCATAGAAAAAAAGTCCGGCAATTAGATTATAGTTCTTAATCAATTGCAATGGATTAAAATTAAATTTATCGGCTCCTTTTTTAAAGAAGATTGGCCCTATTGACCCAATAAATGTTCCTATTAATACGAGTATTATTGCCCATGGTTGTGTAGTCATTTATGGTACCTCGGTGTAGGTTATTGCGGATTTTCGTTTGCTGCCAATTGCTATAAAGGTTATTCCAAAGATTACTATAAAAATTCCTGCAATTTTTAGTGTGCTTAGCAGTTCTGAAAAAAAGTGGGCAGATAAAAGACTCACCCATATGTAACTTGAAGCAAATATTGGGTATATTACTGTTACTTCTCCTCCTTTAAATGCAATGATTAGTACAAATGCCCCCATTCCATATAAGAATATCCCTAAAAATAATTGCCAATTTAGAAATATTACTGGTAATTTATTTGCTCCTAATTTTAGAAAAATTTGGGCAGTTGTTGTTAATAACGTGCATAATAATACCAGGGCTATTGCCCACCATTTTGTTCCCATTTTTTATTCCAATAGTATTTGTATTACCGCAGCATATGCTGGTCTTGCAACAAATACTCCAAAGCTTAGTCCTGCTATTGTGATTAATGCGAATCCTTTTAATAATCCAGCTCCTGCAAATAGCAATGGCGTCATTGCTACTAATGTTGTAAAGTACGCTGCTATAATTATGAAGAATGCTCTTTTAAATTTTTCTTTCCATCCGCCGTATGATAACTCTTTTTTTATTGTTTCGTCGGCGATTATAATTAGATGGTCTACTCCTGTTCCTACTGCGATTATTATTCCTGCAATTGCTGCTAAGTCAAGATTCCATCCAACTAATGCTGCAAAGCCTAATAATAGTATTACTTCGCTTATGCTTGTTGCTATTATGGGCAATGCCACAATTAATTTTCTGTATCTTATGAATACTATTACTGCAACAGAAAGTATTGCTAGTAGCCCCACTAGTAATGCATTGTTTATAAACTGTGTTCCCAGCACTGGGGATATGTTATCTGTTTTTACTATGTTTAGTTTAACAGGAAGACTTCCTGTTATTAATATTGTTTGTAGTCTTTTCATGTCTTTTAATGCATTATTGATTGCTTCTTGGTTTGTTTGCCCTGTTCCTGAGCCAGAAATTGCTATCTCTGTTGTTGCTCGTCCTTTTAAATCAGCAGCTATGTTTAATCTGTCTACTTCTTGATTATCCAAGTATAGAACTAATTGTTCAGATAGGTATTTTCCTTGGTCTTTTGATATAACCGCTAATTCTTTTGTTGCATCTGCCTGTCTTTGTGCTGCTTCTGGACTTAATGATATCGAGAACATGAATCCACAGCCCCATCCTCCATCGCTTAGTTTTCCGCATCCTTGGTTGGGATTTATTCCTGAGCATTCGGCTGTTCTGCAGACATATGTCACGTCTTGTCCTCCTCGGAATACTGTTGTATTGCCTATTTTTGATTCAAATTTTCCTTGTTTGGATAATAAATCTTTGACTTCTTCTTCAGTTGCTCCTGCTATTTCTACTAGTATGAATTTGTTTCCTTCGCCGAGTATTTTTGGCTTGTCCCTTACTTCTGTTACTATGATGTCACTTAATCCATAAACATTTAATCTTTCTTTTAAATTGTCAATAAGCGAGGCAAACATTTCTGCGCTTATTTCTTCTTCTGGCTGCAATAATACCCTGGTTCCGCCCTGTAAGTCCAAGCCTTTTCTCAGATTATTTGTTGGAACATCTGAGATTTTTATTCCGATATCTTGTGTTCCTAATATTTTTGTTATGGTTTTTGGAATCTGGATTGTTTTGTTTATTGTTTTGTTCACAAGTTTTATTTCGCCGTTTATTGTTTCATTTACTTGTATTGTTTCTGTTATTGTTGTCCATTCTGTTTCATTTAATTCTGTTATTTCTAGCAAAGGCTTTGTTTTTATTTTATAGACTTCTTTATTTGTTTCGATTGTTACATATACGCCGGATTTTAGCGTATTTGCAAAGTCGTAATAGTCTTGTTGGCTTGAAATCAGCCTGTTATTCATGGATATTATCTTTTCTTTTGATAACGGGGCGATTCCTGGTTTTGGATTTTCTATGCCCGCCAATGCTGCTGAACTGTTTTTTTCTATGGTTTGAATCATTACTCCTGAATTCCACGGCATTGGTTTTATTGATATTATGGCAAATAATAGAAATACCACTAATAAGATGACTCTCCAGTTTTTAATTATTTTTTTTAATTTGCTCATTTTTCTTTGCTTTTTACTTGTCTTTCAAGATGCCATCTTAGTATTCCTGCATTTTGTATCCATGTGTTTAGCATGTCAAATGCAAGACCAATAATGATTATCAGCATGATTTGTTTTATTACATCTGATGTTGTGAATGTGTATGCGACTATTGCTGCTAGAAATGATGTCATAGACATTGTCATTCCTGTTTTCATTGCGCTGATTATTCTTTGGAATATTGTTCCTTCTTTTCTTCGGATTACCCTTGTCGTTAGCAAGATGTCTGTGTCTACTGAATATCCTATAAGCATGAGAAATGCTGCTACTCCTGCTGTGGATACTTTTATTCCCAGCGCGGATACAACAGCAAGTGTGCATATCATATCTGATGACGCTGCCAGTATTACAAATAATGATGGAACTGTTTTTCTAAAGGTTATAAAAACAACAATGCCCATCGATAAGAATGCAAGGAGTATTGCGATTATTGTTTGCTTAAAGAAACGTTCTCCCAATGCCGACCCCATTGATTCTATCGTGTATTCGCCTTCAACCAGGCTTATTCCTGCTTTCTCTATTGACGTTGTTAGCTCGTCTATTTCAACATCTGCTGCTTCTATTATTATCGCTTTTGTTCTTCCTGCTTCTGTTACGCTTCTTGCCCCAATGTCTGAATTTGGAAGAAAAGAACTCAGGTCTGATTCCAGTTTATGTATGTCTATTTCTTTATTTGCAGGCATAGTCAGGGTTATTCCTCCTTTTAATGATACGCCTTTTTGTATAAATTCTCCTGTTGTTGCGTATTGATATCCTAGAAAACATATTGCAAATAATAATAGAAATATTGTAATCAGCAATAACTTCTTGTATTGTTTTTCATACATGCTTAGTAATGTTAATTTTATCCCCACTTAATCACCTGTTTGTCAAAAACTATTATGGTTTTTTAAAGGTTTCGTATTATATAGAACTTGGGTAAGAAAGATTTATAAAAGATTCGGGGTTAGTTTAAAATAAGATTGACGGGGAGAAAATAATGAATATCGCGCTGATTTTTCCAAGATACAAGTATGTTTCAGGTGATGTTCCTTTAGGTGTTTGCTATTTGGCAGCGTATTTAAGGAAATATGCTAATTTAGAAATTGATGTTATCGACACGACATTTCATTCTGATAAAGATGAAATTAATAAGGTTTTGAATAAAAAGTACGACCTGGTTGGGATTTCAGCAATGTCAAGTATGATTGATGATGCTTTTTGGATTGCCAAGATAACCAAAGAAAAAAATCCCAAGACTTTTGTTATTATTGGCGGGCCGCATGCAACAGTTCTTCCAGAAGAAACCCTGAAAAACCCTTGTATCGACGCGGTATGTATTGGCGAAGGAGAACTTACTTTTGCAGAGCTTGTTAAAAATAAAGGGAATCCTAAAGGTATTACAGGTATATGGTACAAATCTGGAGAAGGAGTAATCAAAAACAATTTCAGAAAGCCAATTGCCGATTTGGATGATGTACCACGCCCTGCTCTTGATTTGGTTAGTATGGACAAGTATATTAAATGTTGGTTTCAAATGGATTCTGTGAAAAAAAAATTAAAAGGGGTTAATATTATTGCCTCTAGAGGATGTCCTTATAACTGTTCGTATTGCCAGCCGACTTTGCGAAGAATTTTTGGGCAAGTTGTACGGAAGAGAAGCGCAAAAAATATTATTGAAGAGTTAAAACTGCTTAAAGAAGAGTACGGAATTAAAGCGTTTAGTTTAGTTGATGATACTTTTGTTTTTGACAGAGATTGGGTTATGGAATTCTGTGATTTGTTGATTAAAGAAAATCTGGATTTAATGTGGGCTTGTAATTCTCGCGCTAATCTTGTTAATGAGCAGATGTTTGCCAAAATGAAACAAGCAGGTCTTAAAAAGATTTACATGGGTATTGAATCTGGAACACAAAGAATTCTTGATGATATTTATCATAAGGGTATAACTCTTAAGCAGATTAACGATGCTGTTAAGATACTGAAAAAGCTTAAATTGCGCGTTCAGGGATATTTTATGATTGGCGCTCCTACTGAAACTCGCAAAGAGGTTTGGAATACAATCAAGTTAGCAATTTCTCTTCCTATAGATGAAGCGACATTTTCAGTTACAACTCCGCTTCCCGGAACACGGCTTTGGGACGAGACCAAAGAAAAAGTCTCCAGAAGAGTTGAAGATTTTGATTACTACAAAGCAAGTGTTTATAAAAAAGGGGTTACCTTACCTGAAAAAAAGATTAATAGATTGCGTAGATTTGCTTTATTGTCTTTTTACTTAAGTCCTAAGAGACTTCCTAATACAATCAAAGGTTTTTTGAGTGTGACCGAATTTAGAAAATCATTGATGAAACTGAAGAGATTCTAATGAATAAAAAAAAAGAATTTGGATTAAGAAGTCTTATTTATATTTTTTTATTTATTATATTGCTCTTTTTCTTTGGTTTAGCAAAGCAATTAATAATTCAGAATACCTCCACTCCTTATTGGAGCGATATCATTAATTTAAAGATTGCAATAATATGCTTTTTTATTATAATTGTTTGTTTTGAAATTTGGTTTCTATACTACAACAGAATTAAAAAAATATTTTTAAAAAATGAATTCCTTGTTTATTCGATAATAATAATTATTTTTTTGACAACTAATCTAATATTACAATTCACTTCACCGACGACAGGAGATATAAGATATACTGCACATGTTGGTTTTCTTATCAGTCAAGGAATGTCTATTTATCTTGATTTTGTGGAGATCCATAGTCCATTATACGGATATATTATGGCCCCATTTTTCTTATTGTTTGAAGGATTAATGCCTTTGCATATGCTTCATATACTTTCTTTTTTAGCACTGCTCGCGTCCGTATTTGCGCTATACAAAGTGGGCAAAGAAATATTTGAAAATAAAAGATATGCCTTTTTAATGGCAATTCTTTTTTTATCCTTTAAAAATATAATTGTGAGCTATAATGTTCGTTTTGATGTTTTTGCTGCGTTATTTCTTATTGTAAGTTATTTTTATATTATTAGAGGCAGGAAATGTCTAGATTATGTTTATGGCGGATTTTTTATAGCAGTTAGCTTTCTTTTTGTTCAGAAAACATTGCTGCAGATTTTAGGGATATTAGCGATTCTTTTTTTGACTGATAAAAAAGTACAGGTTAAAATTAAAAAAATATTTTATTTTTGTTGCGGAATGCTCTTTCCATTAGGCGCGGTTTACAGTTTTATGTTTTTAAAGATTGGTTCAGAAGGTCTTAGAAGATATTTTATTCTAAATTTTATATACCCTTATGCCCGCATTTGGCAGTTTAAAGTAATAAATAAACTGGTTTCTTATTGTATTACCAACGTACTGCATATATTTCTTATTTTAATAGGCTTATTCATTTTTGTAAAATATTATAGGCGGCTGAAGAAATTTAAATTTGTATTGTTGACAATTCTGCTTAATTTTGCAATTGTTGCTTTCTTTATTATGCGCGGAGGAAGAATCAGTCCTCAGGATTTTATGTATTTTATCCCTTTTTTGAGTATTTCAGGCGTTGTATCAATTATTTATATATCTAAAAAAATCACAGGCAATTTAGAAAGATATTTTTATTTCTTTTTCATGCTTTTGTTAATAGCTGTGCCATTCAGTTTGACGGCACTAAACATAACTGTACCTGGCGATAATCACGAAATTAAATTTTATTTAAACAGTTTTATGGGCGAACAAACAAATTGTAATCTGCTATACAATGATATTCATAGATATTATTTTACTGAGTACGAATCATGGTTTGAAAATGAGGCTTTTGAATTCTTTGATAAATACCAAATTCCTGTGCGGGGGCCATCTTTAGAGGATATGATTAATCAAGATTTTAAAATAATCTGTACCGCACTTGAAATGCCTGATAACGCAAAAGAAACTTTATTAAATAATAGTTATATCTCTTATAATTATAAAAATCATCTTTCTGAAAAGATGTTTGTTAAAAAGAAAAATGGATTATAAAGACTATGTAGCCGGACAGATTGAAACGAATTTTTGGTTTCGAAGTAAAGATAATTTGCTAAACACTTTATTATTAAAAATTAAGCGTAAAAACTTAAAAATATTAGATATTGGCGTGGGAACAGGAGATTATCTTGACATACTTAATAAATATGGCAAAGTTTATGTAATTGATATAAGCAAAGAAGCGCTTTCTCTAATACCAGATAAGAAATGCAAGAAAAAGAAACTGAGCTATGCACAAAAAATAAAATATCCTGCCAATTTCTTTGATGTTGTTGTTTCTTTAGATGTATTCGAGCATATTGACGATGATTTTTTAGCTGTTTCTGAAGCTTTCAGGGTTCTTAAAAATGGAGGTTATCTTATATTTAACATACCCGCGATTCAGAGCTTATTCTCTGCTCATGATCGTGCATTGAAGCATAGACGAAGGTATTCAAAAAAGAGTACTGAAAAGCTTATGAAGAAGTTTAAAATAATACAGATAGAGTACTGGAATTCTTTCTTGTTTTTGCCTGTTTTAATTAAAAGAAAGGCCCTGCATAAGAGTAAAAAAAGCAAAATTGATAAGATAAACCTCCCTCCTATTTTAGATCAATTATTTTACGTAATAAACTGTTTAGAGCTTTATTTGATTAAAAAAGGAATTTCTATGCCTTTTGGGACTAGTTTGTTTGGTATCTGTAAAAAAGAAAATTAATTATATTTTCCTTTTAAATCATTGATTCTTACTAAAATTATATCCCTAAACATTCTTATAGAATCTCGGATAATATTTAATTTTGTTTGTGCGTCATTTATCCATGTTACAGGGATTTGTTTTATTTTAAAGCCTTTTTTTCTCGCAATAAAAAGCAATTCTACATCAAATCCAAATCCATCTATTGTTTGTTTTGAAAAAATATTTTGCACAGCTCGCATGGAGAATAGTTTAAACCCACATTGCGAATCATGAATTCCTTTTAAACAAATCAATTTGACTAAACAACCAAATATTTTGCCCGGCAGTTCTCGGTAGAATGGCTGATGAACTTGAATATTTGATTCGTGCATTCCTCTAGATCCAATTAGAACTTCATATTTTCCTGCATAGTTTTTGAATTTTTCTAATTCTTCTATTGGAGTCGCGGAATCAGCATCTGTGAATAATACCCATTCTTTTTTCGCAGCAAGTGCACCGTGTTTTACAGAATAGCCTTTGCCTCGATTTACAGGATTTTTAATAATTTTAGCTATTCCTTGCTTTTTTACTATTTTGACAGTTTCATCTTTTGATCCATCGTCTACTACAAGGATTTCATAATCATAACCTTTATTTTTTAAAAAAGTATTTACTTTATAAAGTGTGGGCAATATTCTGCGCTCTTCATTATACGCGGGAATAATAACAGATAATTTGATCATACAACCACCGCCATTATGATTAGTATCAACATTATTTTTAAATTTTTTGTTAAACTTTTATTTTTTGAATTGTATTAAAACACCCAAAGATAAAAAAAAAGGTAAATTAAACGGGATAGAGATTTGTAAACCTGATTTTATTCCTACTTGGGATTTCATTTTTTGCGGTGTAAAAGAATTGAAATGATCTGGAATTTTAAAGGGAATTCTTCCTAAAAAAAACCTGCTTATAGTCCATAATATTTCATTCGGAAAAGTTATTATTAAAAAACCGTTTTTTTTAGTCACTCTTTTTAATTCTTCTATTGCAAGCCTATACCGAGGTATGTGCTCTAATACATCCGAACAAATTACTATATCAAAGAAATTATCTTTAAATTTGAGTTTTGTTAAATCCATCAAGAATATTTTTGCGCGGGGACATCTTTTTTCCGCCGAGTTTATTGCGACTTTAGTTAAATCTATGCCATAATAATAATTTTGAGAATTTTTTTGATTCAATTTCTCGATAAGATGCCCTTCTCCACAGCCCGCATCCAAAATCTTGAGTTTATTTGAAGCAGGCATAAACTCAGCTATTTTATTCAATCTGTTACGTTGTACAAATTTTACCAGGGGATTTTTTGAATTATACAGCCGGTCCATATGATTTTCAGGCAAGGGCGCGAATGTTATATCCATGTTAGTCGTTATTGTGGATTTATTTTTAAATTTTACGCTTTAAAAGCATTAGAAAAACGCTCTCCACAACCCTTGATAAACTTTTAAACCATCAAACATCGGTATCGGCAGCATATTAAATGCAAATAATATCAGATTTATTATTTTTGTTACATGCAGTATTGCTCTCATTTTTGGCGAGAATTGTTTTCCTGATTTTAATAATATCCATGCTGCTAAGAATAATATTAGATTCATCAAGGGTCCTGCAAATGCTATTGCAGACATCCCCAAAGGAGATATGTTGCACTGGCCTGTTGGGCATATACTTACATACGCCGGCACAAAAAATATAAATCCTGTTCTTAATAATTTTAGTGCAATTCCTATCCCTAACCAGGCATATGCTGCATGGAATGTTGGCTGTAAACCATAAGCCATTGCAACAAATTTATGCCCTAATTCATGTAAAATAAGCGCTGGCGCTGTTACTATGACAGAAAATTTGAATGCTTGCCAATCGAATAATTTTTTTGATTTATTTTTTCTAAAGGAGAATATCCCCATTAATATGTATCCTACTGCTATTGACATTAGTATTATGTCGGTGATTTCTTGTATTGATAATACCATATTTATTCCCCTTACGGCAGGTCATTATCAATGTTGTATAAAGAATGAGAAAATAAAAAGTTAACTGCCCCGAAAGGTCCCGAGGCAGTGAAAGGTAAAAGCCCTTATTTCTTCTTTTTCTTTTTTGCCATTTACCTGCACCTCTTTTTATTTTTTATCTTAATTTAAGTAAATAATTGAATTAATAGTATTTAAATGTTTTGATTTTTTTATTTATTTAGTCTAGAAAAAAATCTTTCAATCTTCTATCAATTAAAAAAAAGATTTTTTTGAGGTTTTCTGAAGAAATATTTTTTGGTATTTTGCCCCCCCGCAGCATAAGGATGTCCTCCCCCGTCGAATAATTGAGCAATTTTGCTCAAATCAATATCGATATTATCCTTCCGTCTAAAGCTTATTTTTCCATTTCTGAATAGTATTACTGAAACATCTATTGCGCTATGGCTGTCGAGCATTTTTTGGCCGGCATCTGCACTGCTTAAGATACTTGAAGACAAAGCAAAACCAAATCTTAAATCAACATATTTTTTAATTATTAAATTCTTCATTAAATCATTTAATGATTTTGTCTTTTTCTTTAGATAATCTTCTCTGGCCTTTTGAAATCTCTCTGACCAGAATACTCCGCGGGATAGTATATCAATGAGTTCTTTTTTGTCGAATCCCGATTGTATCAGGTCTGCTAATTTTATTGCTGTTTGGTTTTGTCTTACCCAGAATTCTATGTCATGCGCAAGCGTCTTTAATTTTACTGCAACAGAATCGCACGGCAAAAATTTATTGCAAGTTAGGTCTGCAGAGCACAATTTAGACTCTTTTTTATTCGAATTCTTTAAGGTTCCTGAGAAATCCAGAGAATGTATATATTTCATCATAGTACTTACTGTTTTTGCGTCGTAGGGATGATGACAATTCCAGTATACTAATTTATTGTTTTTGGATATCTGTTTGAATTTCTCTTCAATGTCGGATATTTGCTCTGGAGGAAAATCAAGAATAAATATCAGCTCCCCTTTTAATCTGGATATTTCTTGAAATCTTTCTTCTATAGAACTATAATTCAAAAAGCCCCCTATGCGTATCTTTGCTTTTTTAAGTCGGGCATATCTAAAGAGTATCGCGGCTGCTGCAACGCCGTCAAGCTGTTCAGAACAATATATTGTCCACATACGTATATTTTATGTTGGCCTGTCTTTATTAAGTTTTTGGCATATTTTTGCTAGAATAAATTATTGGTTTTCAGCAGCAATTTCGATAAACTCTTCTAATGGTATTGATACTGGATGCATGATTCTATACCAGGTGTATAGTAATTTATCAGTTGATTTTAGTATATCTAATTCTGCTCCCTTGAGTATTATACAATTGTCTTTCATTAATACTGCAGGGTCTCCATTTGCTGCGACGATAATTACAGATTTATTAGAAGTTTCACAATTTACTATTGGCCTATTTTCACAGGCGATGGTTTCGTTTTTTATGCAGGCAGCGATAGGATTTTTTCCAAAGGCTTTTACAAGGCTTAAGCTTAATTCTGCGTTTGCAAGTGCAGTATACTTAAATTCGCTTGAGTCTGCGGTAGGATCAAAAGATATGTATATATCATGTTGATTAAATGTCTCGGTTATTGTTCCGAATATAGGCACATCTTCAGTCTCTTTTGGATTGTATCTTAAGCTTATTCTATATGTTTGACCATTGTTTACCCAGGTAGTGTGCCATAACCCGCCAACTTGTTCGAACAAAAATCCATTATATTCTATGGTTGGATAAGTAATAGCTTTTTCGGGATATATGAGCTTTACTCCAAAGAACACAAATACGAAAACAAAAATAAAAACAAGTGCAAGTAAAATATAGAATTTTTTTGTTAGCAGGCTTGTTGGAGGTTCTTCTTTTAGTGCTTCATCTAATCTTTTTGCTTCTTCTGAGCTGTCTATTGGACATGCATTAGGACATCCCATTTTTATTCCATTATTCCTGCGATTTGATAGAATAGCAGGTCTCCCGCCATATATGCATCATTTGCGCTTGCAATATTCGCAATTATACAATTATTATTAAATGTTATGTTTGTTAATAGTCCTTCTTGAAATAGTATAACCGGCAGTTCAATGGTTGCATTACTGCAGGTTATTTGCGGTATTTGCGCATATCCTGTGTTATTGGTCATTCCGCTTATTATATACTTGTCTACCTTATTTAGATTCTCGGCCAAGTTAAATTGTTGTTCTGCAAAATATTCTTTATATTCTGAATCTGAGTCATAAGCTACACTTAATACCTTTGCATTTTTTAAAATTGTTTTAATTTCTTTGGTTAGATCAACATTTTCTAATTGCTCTGGAAAATAATTTAGTACAATTTTTTGTTTATTCAGCACTAATTGAAATCCGCCGTATAATTGCTCAAATTCATATCCATTATATTCTAATTCTGTTCTTGTATCATCCATTTGATATGACATCATAAATCCCAATATACTGAAAATCATTATGCCTGCAAGAAATAATGACACCAATATTTTCGGTTGTTTTATCTTTCTTGCGGTTTTCTTTGCTATTGCGTAGATTTTGATCATTTTAGATTATTTTGTTTTGTTTTATTTATATTATTTTCCATTACTGAAATGTATTGGCCTAATTTTTCTTTTGTTTGCTCTTTTAATGTATTGTTTAATTTTAACAAATTAATTTCATTATTCCAGTCAATATTCGGCAGTTTTGTTAGTGTTCCTGTCATTTTTCGTCCTGTTTTTTCTGCTTCTTTTTCAATATATCTTGCTTGTTTTGTTCCAAACAGTTTTGTTGCCGGGAATTTTGTTATTGCATTTGCTCCTGCGTTTAATAGTTTTCCTGCTTCTTCATATCTTCTTGCTGTTGTTCCTGCAATTATTTCTATTTTTGGGAATGCTATTCTTGTTTTTGCTATCCAATTTGCGTAGTATTCTGTTTCAGGCCCTTTTGTAAAAGGAGTTCCTTTTACTGGCTTTAGCGCATAGAAGGTGATTCTGTCTAGGTTATGCTCCTCTATAAAGTTCTTAAGTAAATCAAAATCGTTTTCTTTTTCGCCTAATCCGATTACTATTGTTATGCTTTTTTTAAATCCTAGCTTTTCTGCTGTTTTCAGCATTTCAGAATATGGTTCTATTGGTTTGTCAGGACATAGTTCATCATGAAGTTTCTTTTCCACTGTTTCTATTGAACAGCAAATTCCTTCAATATATGGTTTTAATTGATTTAATTCTTGTTCGCTAAAAGTTCCCAGATTTATCCATATTTTCTTGCCATAGACTTTGACAACATTTTTTATGATTTCTAAAAGCTCTTCAAATGGATATATTCCATATCCTCCTGTTAAAAATTCAATATTCCATCCTAATTCTTTTGCTAATAGCGCTTCGCAGAGAATAGACGCCATGCTTCTTTTTGCTTTGTTTGCATATTTGACTTTATGATGTATTGTTGACCTAAAACAGAATTTGCATGTTGCTTTTTCGCAATACCAGCTGAGAAATATGCATCTTCCATAAAATGATTCTTTTGGAAAGTTTTCTAAGTAGATTTTGTTTGCTTGGTTTATTATGTTCATTTTTCTATTTTTAAGCCTCCGAGGGGAATTGCACCCCCGACCTGCGCTTTACGAGAGCGCCGCTATAGCTGCTAAGCTACGGAGGCGATTATAAATTTTTTAGAACCTCTTCTTTTGTTTTAAATTTTTTCTGGCATTCAAAGCATATTGTATGTTTTTTGCCTTTTTCGTCTTTTATTATTGTTCCAAGTATTTTCTTTAGGAATGTTTCTCCAATTTTTTTCTTGCATATCTCGCATTTCATGAGTTGAATAAAAGGTTATATATTTATAAACTTTAGCCTTATTACCCGTATTATGCCTAGAATTGCTGTTGTGGAAAAAGAGAAGTGCAATCCTATGGGTTGCGGCGGTCATCTTTGTATTAGGCTTTGCCCTGTTAATAGAACTGGTAAAGATTGTATTACCGAGGATGTTGATAATAAGGTTAGGATTGCTGAAAAGCTTTGTACTGGTTGTGCTATTTGTACTAATCGTTGTCCTTTTGATGCTATTTCTATTATTAATTTGCCTGATGAGTTGGCTAAGCAGCCTATTCATCGTTATGGCCCTAATGGTTTTCATTTGTATAATCTTCCAACGCCTGTATTTGGCAAGGTTATTGGTGTTTTAGGCAGAAATGGTATCGGCAAGTCGACTGCTATCAAGATTTTTGCAGGAATGCTTAAGCCAAATCTTGGCAAGGATAAGGATGCTTCTTTTGATGAATTGATTGATTATTTTAAGGGTTCTGAAGCTCAGGGTTTTTTTGAGAAGATTAAAGAGGGAAAAATCAGGGTTAGTTATAAGCCTCAGCAGGTTGATGCTATTCCCAAGATGTATAACGGTAATGTTCGTGGTCTTCTTTCAAAGATTGATGAAAAAGGCAAAATGAATGAGATTGTTTCTATTCTTGATTTGCAGAATGTTCTTAATACTGATATTTCTGATATTTCTGGTGGTGAATTGCAAAGGGTTGCTATTGCTGCCGCTGTTTTGAAAAAAGCTAATGTATATATTTTTGACGAGCCTAGTTCTTATTTGGATATCAAGCAGCGTATTAAGGTGTCTAAGTTTATCAAGTCTCTTGCTGATGAAAATACTGCTGTTCTTGTTGTTGAGCATGATTTGATTATTCTTGATTATATGACTGATATGATTCATATTATGTTTGGCAAGCCCGGTGTTTATGGTGTTGTTAGCCTGCCTAAGGTTACTCGCAATGGAATTAATATTTACATGGATGGATATATGCGTGATATGAATATGCGTTTTAGGGGATATTCTTTAAAGTTTGAGCCTCGGCCTCCAGTGAGTAAGGAGGGTTTGCTTTCATTGACTTCCTGGGAAAATATTAATAAAAAATTGGATAATTTTCATCTTAAGGCAAATCAGGGGATGATTCACAAAAAAACTAGTGTTGGTATTTTAGGCGAGAATGGTATTGGCAAGACTACTTTTGCTAAGATTCTCGCAGGTGTTTTAAAACAGGATTCTGGGGAGATTTCTGAAAAAATAAAAGTTAGTTACAAGCCTCAGTATTTGGATTCTTCTTCTGAAGATGTTGTTGCTTCTTTGCTTGGTGATGCTGTTAAAAAATATGAGAATCAGTTGATTAAGCCTTTGGATATTGATTCTTTGCTATTAAGGCCGATTAATGAATTATCTGGCGGAGAATTGCAGAGAGTTTCTATTTGTTATTGTCTTGCGAAAGAGGCTGATTTGTTTCTTTTGGATGAGCCTTCTGCCTATCTTGATGTTGAGCAGAGATTAATTGTTTCAAAGGTCATTAATGATGTTGCAGAGCAAAGGGGTTGTTCTGTTTTGGTTGTTGACCATGACTTGATGTTTGTTGATTATTTGTCTGACGAGCTTATTGTTTTTGAGGGTGTTCCTGCTAAAAATGGAGAAGCCAAAGGTCCTTTTGAAATGGAGCACGGCATGAATTTGTTTTTGACTGACTTGGATATTACTATGAGAAGGGATAAGGATAGTAATCGCCCGAGGATTAACAAGCCCGGTTCTAGAATGGATCGTGAACAGAAAGAGGCTAAACATTTGTATTATAGCTAGATTTTCTTTGTTAGACTTTTAACATAATTCTTGATATCATCTGTTGTTAGTTTGGAAAAATCTCCTGCTTCTGAGTCTGCTCCTGATTGCATTAGTTTTAGTATTTCTTTTCCTGCTCGTTTTGATTTCCACCATTTTTCGCCGTATTTTTTTCTTAGTTTTGTTTTTGTCTTGTTCTGACGTATTTCTGCAATCATATAACTTGGTACGTACATTAAACTGGCTGGCAATATGTGGTGTAATTGCCAGTATTCTCCTGGTATTTTTATTCCCATGCTTTTTCGTATTTCTTTTGCATATCTTTTATTGCAGTTCTTGAATTTCATGTTTTCTTTCCAATAGGCTATTCTGAATAGTGAGTTTCCTGTGTAAAATGCTGCTCCAAATAATTTCAGGAAATTTGTTCGTTTTATTACTTCTTTGGCATATTCTGGTTCTAGTTTTAGTTCTTCAGTCATGTAAGTATAATCTGTCAGTATTGTTTCAAAAAATGTTGAAAAGGTCTCGGCTAGTCCATTTGATATTAATGTTCTTGTCCAGAATGGCAGTTGTTTTTTTATTGAGCTGAAGTGTATTGCGTGCCCAAATTCATGGTATATCGAGTTTGCATCATTTAATGGGTTTTCTGGCTTAAATGATACTCTTACATCTCTTGGGATTTGCACAGGATAACAAAAAGGAGAGGCATATTTGTTTGGTCTGTCTTTTTGGTCTACTTTGATTTTATTTGGGTTTAATCCCATTTCTTTCATTGTTTTTTTAATGCTTTTTATTGGGTCTATTCCTTTAAATCCTTCAATCAGGTCATGATATATTGCATTTCTTACATAGTATAAATCATCATAATATTCTGGTTTTTTGTTTAAGGTCTTTTTTGCATAGTATTTGAATTGTTTTCTAAAATGAGTTTTCACTTTGTTTCTTAGTGTCTTTATTATTTTTATTAATTGGTTTGTTGTTATTTTGTGTTCTTTGGAGTATAATTTTAATGGATTTGTTCCATAGCTTTTGTAAATTCTTTTGTTTTCTTCGAATTTTTCCTTTATTATCGGCGTTATTTTTGGCGTTAGTTTTATGAACTCGTCATATATTTCTTTTCTTTGTTTGTGTGTTGCTTTTGGCGCAAATTGTCTCCATGTGTCCCATGTTACTGGTTTTTTGTTTATTTTGTATTTTTTGCTTCTTATTTGCTTGTTTCTTTGTTCTTTGAATTTTATTGCTAACTGGAATGTTTTTGATGCTGCTATTGAGCCTATGCAAGCATCATATAAGTCTTCTGGTTTTTTGAAATGTTTAAGAAAATATTCAGATAATTTTTCATTTTCTTTTTCTAATTCTTTTATTTGGTTTTTATTGTATTTTAGTCCTACTTGGAAATTAAAATATTGTTTGTTTAGTGCTGTTTCTATCTTCTCTACTTTATCACACCATTGTTTTAATGTTAATGTTTTCATTTTATTCTTCTCGCAAATGTTAAAAATGCCGTGTGTCCTATTTCTATTGAGTCTGGTCTTAGTCTTTTTCCATCAACTATCCACTTTCTGTTTATTAATTCTGTGGTTTTTTCAAATAAAAATGATTTGCTTTTCTTAAGTTCTTCTGCAAATTGGCTTACTTGTGTTATTGTTGGAGTATATGCTACAAGATATCCTCCGATTTTTAGTGCTTTTTGTGCTGATTCAATTGCCTGCCATGGTTCTGGAAGGTCTAATACGATTAAATTTACGTTTTTTTCTTGTATTTCTTTTGTTATGTCTGTTTTCTTTAGTATTATATTTTTTAGTCCTAGTCTTTGAATGTTTTCTCTGGCAATGCTTAAATGTTCTTCTTTTATTTCGTATGAATACACTTTTTTGCAGACATTTGCTAATGCGCATGCTAATGCTCCTGCTCCTGTGCCCGCATCAACTACAATGTCGTTCTTTCCCAATCCTGTTTCTGCCAGTATTGCTCCAATGTCTTTTTGAATAATCGTTTGTGGAGCTCGTTTTAATTTTTTAAACATATCAGAAAATTGAGCAGTAAAAATAACAAACTCCTTTTTAGTATTCGATTTTAACACACTGCCGTCTTTTTTCTTCAGGTCTTTTTTAGAAATAATTCCATATTTGCTGTGAAAGTCCTTGTTTAGATCTGTAATATAATACTTCATTCCTTTGATTGTTCTGATTTCTCTTTTAAGTTCAGGAATGTATTCTTTTTTTTCTCTTAGTATTAGAACTTTTGCCATTTTAGTAAAATACGGGCCCGAAGGGATTCGAATTCAAGAGTTATAAATCACAATTTATAACTTCCCTTGATCTACAGCTTAGAAGGCTTCAGCGAAAGAATAGACTATTCTATTCTTCTGTCGCCTTATCCAGGCTAGGCTACGGGCCCATGATAAGAGTATATAATAACAGTTTTATAAAGGTTTCTTATGGTTTTTCGGCCACTAGCCAACTTCGCGTAAACTATTTATATACGCGGCGGTTTAGTAACAATATGAATCAATGGAAGAGATTGCTGGGAGGTCCGAAACTCGCAAGAATTGTGGCAGACATTACTACTGATGGGCACCTTCAATTGCAAGACTGGCGGGGTTTAACTTCCTTTTATTCTAAAGATGCTAAAGTAATTAATGAATCAAATAAAAGATTTAAAGATTTATTTGAAATCGAAGGCAGAATATATATTGATACTTCTTACGGCCGAAAAAGGTATAAGATTTTTTTTATTTCAAAACCATTGGCAGAATTTTTGATTTCTGTAGGCGTTCCTAAAGGAAATAAAACAAACAGACCTTTCTATGTACCTGATTGGGTAATTAAAGGCAATAAAAAAGTAAAATCGGCGTATCTTCAAGGAATGTTTACTGCAGAAGGTTCTATTTTTCCTACCCGACAAAAAAATAATAGTACTCGATGGCGCATAGGAATAGAGTTCTATAAATGGACAAAATACAAAAAGGAAGGTAAAGAATTTCTTAATCAAATAAGAGAAATGCTGGCTCAATTTAGCATTAAATGTTCTCCTGTTCGATATGGTCGTACTAATTTACGAAAAAATGGAACGAAATCAGTTGCTATTAAATTAGATATTGAAAAGTCGTCTTTCAGAAACTTTTATAAATACATAACTTTTGATGATTCTAGAAAGAATCAAATATTACAAAAAGTTTTAGATGCGGAGTGCAAATCGAGTTGATCCTTAGGGATTAGCCCTTTGCGGAGGTATTCCTTATAGGAACTCCAAGGCCAAGCGGCTAAGGCGATCGCTTCTTCAAGAAACATTCTTGTGGAAATCGAAGCTGCAACCCGATTAATCATGGGTTCGAGTCCCATCCTCCGCTTTATTTTTTATCCAGTCTAACGGACTTTTTATTGCTATTAACTTCGGTTTTAATGCATGCGAATAACCAAGGGTTGTTTCTGGCCTTGTATGACCTAACAAAGATTGCACTGATGTTACATCTATTCCTGATTCCAGCAGATGAGTTGCAAAAGAATGCCTAAACATGTGCGGATGTACTTTTTTCTTGAGTTTTGCTTTTTTTCCTGCAATTCTAACAATTTCCTGTACAGATCTTATGCTTAACGGTCCTTTTTGTCCAGGAAACAGCCATGATTTTTCTTTTGCACAGCATTCTTCTAATTCTTTTTTTAGTGATTTGGGAATTATGAATGGTCTGTCTTTGTTTCCCTTGCCTCCTCTTACCCATCCTATGTTTTCTTCAAAATAAAAATCATCGATTTTTAATCTTGTTGCTTCTCTTACTCTTAGACCTGCTCCGTACATTAAAGAAACTAGAAGTTTATATTTTGGATTTTTAATAACTGCTAATACTTTGTTTATTTCATCTTTAGTGAGGTATTCAGGCTTTCTCACAGGCGTCTTTGCGTATTTAATCTTTAGATAGCATGCCTTGTGTAGTATTTGTATCATCATGAATCTCAGGGCATTGTGGGCTACGTTTAATGTGCTTCCTGATGCTTCTTTTTGTTCTAATTTGTATAAGAATTCTCTTACATCTTTTTTTGAAAACTTCCTTATTTCCTTATTCCTGTTGGCAAGAAGAAACTGCCTTACATATTGCAAATAAGTCTTCACAGTTCTTGGTGATAGTTTTCTGCGAAGCATTTCCCTCTTCATGTTATATATTACATCAATAGTCATAGAAAAAAAATAAGGAATTTTCTTATTAAAAAGCTTAACTCAGAAAAAACCGGAAAAAATGCTGAAAAAATCGGAAAAATTAATGAAAAAACTTAAGAACTATAACAAAAACCGGAAAAAACATGTATTCTACTCGGAAAAAATAGTATATTTACCACCGTTCAAAAAATACAGTTTTTCTGATTCAAATCATCAAAAACAGCAATTTTAAAGCTCAACCCCCATCAATCCAAATAAATTCGCTTATATATGGTTA
>JAFGHW010000034.1 GCA_016929895.1 Candidatus Woesearchaeota archaeon | reverse complement strand
ATGGTGGAAGGGCCCTCTTCCACCCCCTCTTGTTCAATCTATGAACAAGAGGGATATATAATTTTTACTAGACTTTCAACGCAGCCGCTTTATTCATCTATATATTCTTTAACAAAAGCATTATTAGCATATACTTCAATATCTTTTAAATTTTTATCAAACTGCGTTTTTAATTTTTTGTACGCTGAATGTTGCAATAAATGTTGATATTTATTGTTTATACAGAAGCTAATCTCATTTCCTAGTTTTATTACTGCTATTTTATGAATCTTTTTGAAATCAGGAAGACCTTCAGGAAAAAACTCAGGTATTTGACGGCCGAGAATTATGCACGGAGTTCTATCTGGATCAGGCCAAGTATTTATTGCTCTAATTGGATAGCCATTTTCCAAATAGGTTAGACCTTCCTCAGTCATTTTCATGCGAAATCCTTTAGTTCTAAATAAATTAAGAATTTTTGATGCTTCCGTTTTAGTTAAAATATTTAAATTTAATTCTCGGCCGTCTAGTTCTCGCAATGCAATAGGATATTTTGCATTCTTATATTCTGGAAAATCTGATAAAGTTTCTATTTCATTTAATTTAGATCTATCTAACAATTCATCATTATCATAATTAAATAATTCAACAGATTCAAATAATTTTCCAGTTTCAGAATCTTTTGGCAAAGGCCAGTTTTTCTTGAATAAGTAAATCGCTCTTTTTTCTCGGAATAGTTTAATTTTATCAGTCCTCACAGGATCTAACAGTATAGATAAATCATTATCTTCTTTGACATCCTTCAAAATAGAATCTAAATGTTTTTGATTTCTATGCTGATAATTTAATCTTATTATTACACCTTCTGAACTTATAAGTTCATTATAATAATTAAATCCCGTTATAATATTAGATTTATTTTCTGAACTTTGCATTAGGTATTTCAAATTATCTTTAATTAATTTTATTTCTTTTTTTGAAAATCCTATTAGGTTCTTCATATTAATTCTAGATATTATGTTCTTTATAAAGCTTTTGATTAATCATCACTATTAAGTGACAACCTAACGAATCCTAATAGTTTCCAAATTCCTAGGAGCAACAGTTTCAATCCTTCCAAGCTTATGAACAGAAGAAGCCAAATCCAATATTCTTGAATTCTCGCCATGAACAACAACCACCTTTTTAGGCTTAGGGTCACACTTAAAAATATAATTCATTAACTGCTTCCTGTCAGAATGCCCTGTAATCTCAAGCTTATGAACCTCAAGCTTAATAGGAGTTATCTCTTGCTTAGTTCCTACTTGTGTAACCAACTCTCTTACTCCAGATTGAATTCTTTTACCCAAACTGCCTTCTGCCAAGAAACAAGAAAACACCAAAGAATTCTTAGGATTATCAGCCAAGTGCTTCAAATACTCAACAGAAGGACCGCCAACCAGCATACCTGAAGTAGCCAAAATAACACAAGGACCTTTTTCCTCAACAACCTGCATTCTTTCCTTTTGAGAACCAATCCTCTTAAAAATAGGGCTTAAAAAAGGATTTTGGTCTTTATGAAAAATCAATTTACGAATATTCTTATTCAAAAACTCAGGATAAGCTGTGTGAATTGCAGTAACATCCCAAACCATACCATCAATATAAACAGGAATTTCCTCTAATTCATTATTCCTGACCATAGACTCAATCATAACCATAACTTCCTGAGCCCTTCCTGACCCAAGAACAGGTATTAAAATCTTGCCTCCCCTAGCAATAGTATCCTTAATAATATTCTTTAAAAACTCATCCTGCTCCCGGGCAGGCGGCATAACATTTGCCTTGCCGCCATAAGTCCCTTCTGTAATCAAAGTTTCCAGCCTTGGAAAATGCGTATGAGCAGGGTCTAACAACTCTGTTTTACCAAACTTTAAATCACCAGTATACAAAAGATTATGCAAACCATTACCAATATGCAAATGCGTCATAGAACTGCCCAAAATATGGCCTGAATTATACAAAGTCAACCTAACATCAGGAGTAATATCAGTAACTTCTTCAAAATCCAAAGTTATAGTATGCTTAACCATCTCTTTAATATCATCAATATCATAAGGAGGCTCCTGGTTCTCAGACTTCATAATCTTAACATAATCCAAAACCAGCAAAGACATAACATCCCTGGTTGGCATTGTACAATAAACAGGACCCCTATACCCGAATTTAAACAAATAAGGAACAAAACCACAATGATCCAAATGAGAATGAGTAACAATAACCGCATCTAACTCTTTAATATTAAACTCAGGAACATCAAGCATTGGAAATGCATCAGAACCCTCTCCTGCAACATTAATACCGCAATCCAACATGACCCTAGATTCAGGCGTCTGCAAAAACAAACAAGACCTTCCAACCTGCCTAGCACCACCAAACCAAGTCATACGAATCCATTCAGACTTTTTCTCCCTAATCCAACCATCATAAATCCTATGACCAACCTTATCCAAAAACTTTCTCCTATAATCAGAATGCTGGTACAAAACAGCCCTAATATTTTCAATTAGCACAGACCTAATAGAAGGGGTTCTTTTAATTAACGGCACCCACAAAGTCTTTTCCCTAATTTCTCTCAATAATGAACCTTGTTTTCCTATAGCCAAACCAGGCTTTTCAGCCTCAATAGTAACCAAAGACCTCTGGGGCGCAAACAAAATATTCCCAATATTCGCTTCTTCAGGCAAAATCTTAATCATTTCAGCCTTAGCCTTTTCCTGGTCCATACAAATACTTGGGTCTGGCCTTAATTCAATACGTTTTTTAAACTCATTAACAACCTTTCTAATCTCGCCTTTATTATCTAAGAAAAACTTCTTATCTTTGGTATAAAGGACAATATTCGCTCCCTCAAATGCCGCATCAGAAATAGTTTTAGGCGGCATAAACTTCAAGATTTCCTTAATGATGTCTGCCATAGTAAAATAAAGATCAGTCTATTTGCAGAACATTGGTTAATTCTTTCTCCATAACAGTCTTTACTCCTTCGCTAGTAATTGCTATAACATCAATTCCATTACCAGTGTACAGATCTCTCTGAATTGCTGCATTAACAGCCTTGGCAGCAACCTTAACACCCTCTTCTATAGATAAATTCTTTTTCCACAATGTTTCTAACACACCTAAAGCAAATAAACAACCAGAACCATCAGAACTATAATTATCTATTTTCTGAACAGAACCATCTGCCCCCAAATCATACAAATAAAAACCATTATCATCTGCGCCGCCTAAAAGAAAAGCAGCAATGCCCGGAACCATAGACATCTTTCTAACATTAGAATAAATCAAACCTGCCAATAAATTAGCTGCTTCAGGAACAGTAGACATCCTATTAGTATGGACATCCTTAAGCTTTAACTCTGCTTGTATTAATTTGATTAACAACTGAGCTTCACTAACAACACCGGTCATTGTCAAGGCAATCTTATCAGTAATCTTCTCTATTTTTTTAAATTTCTTATTCGCAACATAGCCGGCTGTAACTCTCTTGTCTGCTGCTAATACAATACCGTCTTTACAAACAATACCAACTGTAGTTGTGCCGGTTTTAAGCTCTTTATTCTCTTTCATAAAATCACTTTACCAGAATAATTATATCTATAATTAATCAAGTCATATATAAAGGTTGCGGTTACTTATATACTCTCTTTCTGTGGTCTATGTTAATAACAAGAATCATCAATTTGTTTTTATCAATATCCATTATTATTCTATAATCGCCTGCTCTTAATTTATATCCTGGGTCTCCAACAAGTTTTGTTATATACGCTTCAGGTCGTATTCTTATTCTTTCTAAAGTATTAACAATTCTCTTTTGAATAGCTTTTTCTAATTTTTTAAGTTGTTTTAAAGAAATCTCTGATAATATTATTTCATACACAAAAAACCACCTTGTGAAGAAATTTTTTAAAGGACATTATACTTGCAGCTCTTTTTTAACTTCAGAAAGTGTCTTGAATTTGCCTGCTTTTATTTCTTTACGAGATTTTTCTAGCTCTTTTTTAGTTTCCTCGCTTAATTCCATAGTGTCTTCTAATAAATCCCTAATTACTCCCTCATAACTCTCAGAATCATACATCTTTCTATTTCTTAATTGTTCAAGCAAATCTTTGCTTACCTGTATTGTAGTTGCCATAGAGAGTATATAAGATGCTATAGTATATAAATGTTTTGGTTTTAATCGTAAGAATCACTTAATAGAGTGAAAAGGATTTTTAGCGCGGCCAATAGTCAGTATATTAAATTGTCATAAGACAGTGGTAAGAAAATGAAGCTTTAAATAAGTTAGAATACTTACAATGTCTATGAGCCTAGAAAAAACATTAAAACAAAAAGCAAAAGAAGTGAAAAAATATCGTACATTGTTGTTTCCTTTATTAGGCTATAATGTTATCACAGGATTTAATATATACGAAACAAAACAACCTACAGAATCCAAATTTATTTTGAATTATTTACATTCAGATCTAGATGAAAATAAGTCTCATAGACAAGAACTAGAAGAGAAATTAAAAGCATTTTTTAACACTTTATCTTTTAGAAAAATAACTTTTGAAAAAATAGACAGGCATACTGCCTACAAGCTAAAAAAAGGTTGGGAGGCCCAGAAATATTATAATATTTCTGGAGAAGAATTGAAAGGAAAGGAATTAGGGCGAGCAAGGTTTCTTAATGAGACAATTATCGGGGCAGCATATCAAAATGATTTAGAGATGCCTATTGACTCAATAAATGATTTGAAAAAAATATTAGAGATTTTTAGAAAACATTGTAATTTTTATTTGATTGATAAAAATAAAGGCACATATGTTAAGAGTAAAAAAGGCAACAAACTGCGAAATCGACAAAGAATTGTCGATTCCTGGGAAATACCGCTGATTATATTAAAATCAGAGGAAGAATTAAATTTAATATCATTTCCGAAAGTAGATGAAATAAAAATAGAAAAAGATTCTTTTTTTATAGATATTATTGCAGATAATAGAACTAAGATATTAACAGAATTTTTACAAAAATGTGGAGAATTTCCTAATTCAAATAGAGCATATGCTAACAAAAGTTTTATTGATTGGATTAATAAAGGGATATACAGTAGAAAGTATAGAACCTTTTTAAAAACTTTTAAATCCTTTTAACAAGAACTCTATTAAAAAAGTGATTTAAATTAAATTCCTTAGAACTAATTCCTAAGTATTTTCTTTTCTTATCAATCCATAATTTATCAATTATAGAGCCTGCTTTAGGATATACTCCATTTGCTTTTGTTTGCCTATACGCTTTCTGTAATTCTATTACATCAATTGATTTATGTGCACGAAAGCCATTAGATGGCCCGCCAAAAGGCTGCCCCCATTCTACAAAAGCGGCATCCTCTCCAAATTGCTTAGAATAATTAAATAACTTTCTTTCTAATCTATTCAAAGCGGTTTCAGAACTAATATCATATGGATTTTTAAGTTTAACAGGAATTCCTGTATTATAAACTTCTTCATTTAACTTACGCATTGATTCCGGAGTATATGTTTTATTCATCTATGTTTAACCTCGCTTGTTTTTTTAATACTTTTGTTTTTTTTTTGCAATAAAGGCTGTTTGCGACATCCATCTAT
>JAFGHW010000033.1 GCA_016929895.1 Candidatus Woesearchaeota archaeon | reverse complement strand
TTTGTGTCGTATCACCTGTTCTTACAGCAACTCTGATTCCCAGTTTCCTTCCAGAAATCTTTTCTATTTCTTCTAACGGTCCTAATAAATTTACTTGAATATCTGAATTCAAGGCTTTTAATGGAGAAATATAAACACAGTAAATCTTGTCTTGTAATATTCCTTTTTCTGCGTTATCTACTAATTCGTTTAGTATTGACAAGAATCCTGTTAAAGTCTTAGTTGCTCCTGTTGGTGCTGAGACCAATATGTTTTGCCTTGAATGTATTTCCATTACTCCGAATAATTGCGGTAATGAAAACGATTTAAACTTAGAATAAAACCATTTTTTTATGGTTGGATTTAGAACTCGTTCTATCTCTTCTGAACTGTTCTCTTTCCTCTTAAAAGTTATATTTTCCATATTGAAAATAATTGACAATATATTTTGAGTTACTTAGTATATAGAGTTGATTTAAATAAGTTGGGATTCTTTTGAGTATAACTTTATATATTAACGAAATTTCCTTATTCTAATGCGTTTAATACTAACTAGACACGGAGAAACTGTTGAAAATAAAAAAAACATTTGTCAAGGGCATTTGCCTGGAACTCTTTCTGATTTAGGAATAGAACAAGCCAAAAAATTGGCTAATAGATTAAAAAATGAGCATTTTGATTTTATTTTTTCCAGTGATTTGGCAAGAGCAGCAGATACTGCCAAAGAAATAGCAAAATATCATCCAGAAACTTCTTTATTGTTTGATGAACAACTTAGAGAAAGGTATTTTGGCAAAGTACAGGGAAAAAAGTTTTCAAAGTCTAATCAAATGTTTAGCCAAGATAACAATGCAGAATCAATAGAAAGCTTAGTAAAAAGAACCGGCAGGTTTTTGAAAGAACTCAAGGAAAAATATCCTGATAAATCTATTTTAATTGTAGGACATGGAGGCACAGCCGCGGCTTTGCTTGCGAATATTCTTAACAAATCTTTTAAGAAAATCGCAGAAATGGAGCATTTGGAAAATACAAGCATCACAATATTCGACCCAGTACCAGAAATGAAATTATTTAATTGCGTTAAGCATTTGGTGGATTCTCAATAAATTTGTTTAGTTTTTTAAATCATTGCAAGAATCATTCTGAGAAGATATTATTTCATCATTTAGTTTCAGGCAGTATTCTATATATCCTTCTCCGCCAGCACGCCCCCAAGATTCTTCGCCGCGAATATAAAACTCTTTGCCTTCAGTTATTCCTTCTGCTTCAAATTGAAAAACTCTTGAAATTTGCTCGCATTTTATTTTCTTAAAATTTAATAAATTAGCATCATATTCAATATTAGATGCAATAAAAGACTTTACTTTTTCTAAACAAATTGTCTTATCATAATAGTTCGAATCAATTTTTAGCTGTTCTGATTCGCATGCTGTGAGAAATAACAGGATTAATATGAATGAAATACTGATTGTTTTTCTCATACGCACTCCCACTCAAAAGAACAGCCATCTTTCATGCCGCCAGTATATCTTTTTATGACATTTAGTGTTTTTCCTTCAGGGCAGATTATATCGCCGCACTCTTCTCTTTCTTTTGGTTCTATTGCGAAATCAGAACCGACTTCTTTTATAGGATTTATCACAGGATGAAAATAATTACTTCCATGAGCATCCATTTGTTTGATTATAATTCCAAGAACTCTTACAGTATCATTAATAGTTTTAGTTTTGCCAATACTTGATTCAGAATCTAAATAGAATAAACAATTATCAAGGGTTTTAATTCCCCAATAATTTTTTCCTTCGCAACCACCCCCGGAACAATATCCTATAAATTTCTTTGCAATAATGGTTCCCTCTATTACACTCTCTTTGGCAATCAAAAATTGGCAGGTAGATGAAGAAAGAGTATTTTCTGTTAATCTTTGAAATTCTTCTTTCGATATAATATCATCTGGAAAGACAGTCCTGCAATAAGTGGCACTATTACATATTACATCGTATAAGTTAACTGATTCGCAGATATCATTTATTTCTTGAGATATATTTTTAGAGTAGTTTTTATTGCATACTATCCATCTATCGTTAAGCACTACTGATTTAGGTATCATTATTCCTGCCGCAGAATGACCGCCCACGCCTTCTACTACATAACCATTATCCATTTTTTTAATCTCAATAGGATATATCTTTAAACCCGCAATTCCAGTCCAAGAATAAGGATTTTGCTCAAGAGCAGTTAAAAACTCTTTCACAGTCATATCTTCTACTAGTTCACTTGGCTGAACAGCCTCAGTAGAACTGCAAGCACTAATAAATAAGATTGCTAAAACCCCCAACAAAGCAAAGCATTTCATTAAGTAACATAATGAAGAAATATTAATAAATCTTTGCATTGCATATATTTAAAAAGAACAAAATCATTCAAGAATATCTATTCTTCCATATGTAAGTAGAACATCTTCAAGAACTTTTACAACACCTTTTCCAGTAGTAACATCTGCAACAGTATATTTAAGCTTATTTCTATCTGCTGTGTCTTTTAATGGCGCTTCTCTTCTACCACAAATATGAACTAAAGAATTCTCTCTGGCAAAGTGTAAAGCAGTAGATTTTCCTATTCCAGTCCCCCCGCCAGTAATAAGGACAACTTTATTACGAAGGTCCATATGAATACTAGATAATATAGGATGGTTTATACAGGTTTTGGAAAAAATACCATCGAAAGTTACTTAATTGCAATCGGAAATATTTATATAAAAATAATGTATATTTGATAATATTTGGAATAAATTTGATTCAAAATGAAATGGAAGCCGAAAACGTATACACAAATATTTCAAATGTATAAGAGATTATATAGTGAATATAAAGATTTTTCTAAATTCTATTCTCAATGTATTACTCTTATGTATCAAATTGTTCAAGATATGGCAAAAATTAAAGCTACCGAATATATAAAAACAAGGAAATCCCTGACTGGTGCAAGAGCAATGTCCGAATTATATGAAATAAAAATATTACATAATTTTACAGCACATCAAATATTATTAAAAAATGGAATAAGTATTGCTTCTTATAACCATTTAAGAAGTATATACGAAACTATCCTTAAAATCTATTTAAATATTACGTATCCTGATTTAGGTAATATCAATTTTGAGTACGAAACTAGAGAAAATAATACAGAGATTTCAAAAGACAAAATTAAACAAATTGAAGAAAATTACAAAAGAAATAAATCTTTAAAAACCTGCTTCATAGAAAAAAAATTATATTCGAAAGGTAATATACAATTAACGAGAAAGTTTTATCATGGAATTTGTTCATTCGTACATCCTTCAATAAAATCTATGTCCGCATGTTATGAATTTCAACCAAATACATTTATTGATAGTTACAAGTTGGGAATAGGATTAACAAATTCTAATTTTATGATATTATTTGAATTATATAGAGATAAAATAAGAAGGAAGTATAAGAAAAAAGTATTAAGTATTTTTAATGAGTATCCAAAATTTATTCCGGAAGGAATTCCTATATTGACCCCTTCGATAAATCGAGAAAGATTAATGTTTAAGAGTTATGCTGAATTAATTGAGTATCTAAAAAGAAGTGGTTGATACTTTTATAAGTATACTTTGTTATAGTTCGCTCACACCCACAAAAACTCTTCTTTTTTTCTAGATACGACAAAAAATCATATGCAAACTTTTATATTTCTTTCTAGGATTATATTATTTTATGGGGGTAAGGATTAAGACAGTTCATCTTGAGGCGAACAATTACTGCAATCTTAACTGCCATTTCTGTTTTGCTGCATTCTCTCCCTTATACCCATTTTGAAAAAGAATCGCCAATAACTCAGAATCAGACAAAACACTAACTCCAGAACGAATTAATCTCTCTCTAGGCCTATTTTCTTCAGAAATCTCTTTTAATTTCATACATTTTTTGATGTTTTAATCCTTTATATGTTTTTGCTAAGAAAAACCGGAAAAAATACTAAAAAATCCAGAAAATTTACGAAAATTTTATTTAAGAAGTAACCCTTGCATCAGGATTGCCTTCAAAACCAAGAGAAGAATCATTTGTAACTATTGCTTGTAATGAAGCTGCAGCCAGAGGTTCTTTTGAATAGACTAAGTCAAGAATATATTTTGCAGACAACTCGTATGACTTATTTACTGCTGTTTTTACAGACTTGCCGTGTAATAATTGTTTGATAATTATATCTGAGCATGCAATAATTGGCTTAGCAACTTCATCTTTTAATGGGGTGCACTCTCTGGGATGATGTCTTGCTATCCAGAATTTTTTACGATAGCCTATGAAAGCATAACATCCTTTGTCCACTGCTTTTTTGCCAAGTTCTGTTAAACAGTCGCAGGCTCTTGTAAATGTTATTGTCTTATTAAATACATCGCAAGAATTTAAATCAATAAAAACGTCTTTTTTATTGCGAAATATGCTGGTTTTATTTCCATGGCCATTAAAAAATATTAATGAAGGTTTTTGTTTTTTTATTCGGCTTCTTAATACTTTTTCATTCACTGAATCATCTTCTAATTTGATTACTTTAAATCCTGCTTGTTCTGCTTCTTGTATCAGTTTTGTAGAATAAGTGTATAAATAATTTGTTTGCGTGTCATGGCGAGTTCGAATAATTATCATTGTTTAATGCGCGCCAGAATTCCAGGCATTTTTCTTATAAAATTTAGTTGCATTTCTATTGCTTCTTTTCCTACTGCAGAATATTTATCAACTTCATCTATTAGCTGGTCACGTGTAAAATCTCCAAAGTCGCCAATTGAAAAGCTTACATCAGGGGGCATTGCAGCTAATCTTTCTTTTACTAATTTTTTAAAATAAGCTGTGTCTTTTTTCATATTAAATCAGCTCTATTTTTTTTAAATGTTCTAAAATTTTTTTTGCTTTAGGAGTATTTTGCTTTATTTCTCCGTATGCTGCAGTCCAGGATATTGTTTGATTATCAATTACTGCTATTATTTCGTTTCTTAATGGTAAAGGAACACTTGCAATCATTTTTAAAAATTGGGCCTTTGCAACTTCATATTCTTTATTATTCATTTTGACTTCGCTGTAATTATTTAAACTCAGAAAAATAGTTTAGCCTTTATCACCTCTTGTCTAAATAAACTATTTTCTAATATTAAATAATTATGTAACCATTTTAAGATGGCAACAGCAGTATATAAAACTTTCGCAGAAATAATACAGCAATCTAAAAATTTCCTCTCAAACTACCATCCCATACCCAACCACAGCAACAATACAAAGAACTAAAACTATTCCATAAACTATTTTATTCCATTTAAGAACTTTAAACCCATCAAATATTGGAAAAGGAAGCATGTTAAAAAGAGCCAGCCAGAAGTTTATCATCATTCCTGGTTTTGTTACTGGTAATGTTAAGGGAATAAATACTGCAATAATTAAAAATACTAATCCTAGTAATATGTTCATCATTGGTCCTGCTAATGCAATATGTCCATATTTTCTTTTAGTCAAATAACCTTTAATAACAACTGCTCCTGGTGCTGCAAATATGAATCCAAAAAAACTAAACAATAATGCAATGAACAGCATTGTGTTATTTGCATGGAATTCTGCTTTTGCGCCATATTTTCTAGCCATATACCTGTGTGCTAATTCATGTAATACAAATCCAAGACCAACTGTAAATGAAGATACTAAGAATATTAAAACTATAGCAGAATCAAATAATCTGCCTCCGCTGAAAGCAATGGCAAATGCTAGTGATATTATAAACCATGCTTTTACTAAGTCTTGTATTTCTCTTGTGATTTTCATTTAGAAGATGTATGTGATTGCTCTTTTTATACTTTTTGAAAATTAAAGCCCAAATGCATCTGTAAATTCTTTGATTTTCATGTAATTTACAAAGAACTTGCTTCCTTGTTCTGTTAAAATAAAATATTTTTTCCCTTTGAATTCTGTTTCTTCTATCATTTTTTTGTCCATTAATTGGTCTAAATATTCTTTCATTCGTTTATGAGACAAGTTAGACTTATACAACAAGTGTGTTGGCAGTATTTTTCCGCCTTTGTCATTGATTGCTTTCAGCATGTCATATATGATATCTATTTTGCTTCTTCTAAGACTCATTTTCTCTGTACCTTTACCAATGCTATGAATAATACCAAAAATCCCAGTATTTGTGTTATATGAGCGCCCATGTATAATTCAGGCAGTGTTGTTGTTCCAAAGAATAATGCCTGTGTTATTGTTAGCAAAAGAAATGCCAGTGCTACTAGTTTGGATGCCATTGCTTTTTTCTTTCTTGCGTTTTTAAAGAAAAACCATGTTACAAATGCAAACATTACAAATGCTGACCAGTAAAATGCTAAATAGTATGAGCTTGATACAAATATCATTGCCAGGACCAATAGTAATAGAACACAAAATATTTTTTTCTCTTTTATTTCAAAAGCCCATGCAATTAGTAATACAAGTGCTGCAAGTGTTAATCCTATGTGCAGTCCGTAGCCTGCTAAGAATACCTTTGCTAATGTGCTTATTCCAAACCATTGCTGGTGTATTGCAAAATTTGCTATTGTTCTTGATAAATGTCCTAATGTTAGTCCAAAGAATGCAATACTGTAATACTTGTATCTCTGCATATTTACTAGTTTGTATGACTTATAACTCATCAAGAAAACCATGAATAGTATTATTGTTCCTGCTAATTCAAATACAGAATCAATTCCAAAGAACCATTTTGGCCCTTGTAAAGCAACCAACCCCAAATCATAACCCATAAGTATTATAGCGATTTTGTCTCTTTTTAAAGCTTACGGATTTTTAGTATGGATACTGCATTAAGATAGTCTCTTCATAATGGATTTATATAGGCTTTACTATGGTATTAGTAAACGAGGTGATTTGTATGTATGAAATTCAGGAGGATATAATTGCTTTGGATTGTTTGTTTCAAAACGGCGTAATAGACCTTAATGAATTGAATAACATGCGTGATTATCTTGAATCACTGGCTTATGCTCAATGACACCTAAACGTGCAGGGGCATCCAAAAGGATGTCCTTGTCGCTTTCATCATTATTATCTACCGCCTCTCAACCCTTTTTAAGGGCTTTAATGCCCTTTTTATTTTTTATATAACTTTTTTATTTCATAATCTTTATAAATCAAGTCTATTTTTTTATTTGTATGAGAGTGAAGAAACCTGCATCATTAAAGCCATTAAATCATAAACCATTCTTAGATTATTATCTTAAATGTGCTGAGCAATGCGCAAATAATGGAGATGTTGATAACACTATTAATTTTCTAGAATTGTCAGAGGATTTTATTTCATGTTATACTAATCTTTTTGAAAATATAAAAAGGTCAGCAAACCATAAGAGAATTCTGGATATTGCATATCAAAAAGGAATTGAATTTAGTATTAATCGTGCAGAGGACATGTTGCGTAATAAAGAAAAGGAAAGAATGGTTAGAATTGACTGCAGAGATGAAATAACTCTTGAATTGCCTGAGGAGGATCATGAAAAAGTTCGTACTTTACTGGAAAGAGGAGAGTTAAGAGCTAAGTGTATGAATAAATTATTAAAAGATGCAAATAATTATTTGAATGAAAGCAATTATAGTGCTGCTGATGTTTCAGTATTTAGAAAAAGGATTGAAGAATTAGGGAAAAAAGTTAAATCTTACAGATTGTCTTAATTTTTTCCAGCAAAACCGTAATATTTTCTTGGTTATTACAAAATTTATTGTTTTTTTTCCGGTTAAAACAGTATTTTTTTCGCTTTCTCTGATAAGTTTTCCGGTTTTTCTTGAGATAGAGTTATTAAGAAGTTTGTTTGGTTATTATGCAATTCCTGTTAATGAAATTTCTTCAGGAAAAATAATAAATCCCGTATTTGAGAATGGCCTATTTTTGAAAAACAGGCAGTTTGAATTTGATTTAACAGACAAGCAAGATAAATGCGAAGATGAAATAATAACCTGCCGGCCAAAAATATTAATAAACCCCGGGTCAGTTGGCCAGCCAAGATACGGCTTTCCCGAAGCAACTTATGCAATTGCAGAAATAACAAACGATTCATTCATAACACGATATAGAAGCGTTGAATACGATTTTAAAGAAATGCAAAAAAGAATGAAAGAAAAAGGTTTTCCCAAAAAACTTATAGACAGATTAAGCGAAGGAAGATAAGTAACATTTAAATACTAATTCTATATAAAACTACTAAAAAGGGTGTTTGAATGAAACAGATTAATCTACTTTTTTGCTTGTTGGCAATATCACTACTAATAATACTAACAGCTTGTGATGAACAATTAACAGATGAACAAATACAAAACTATGCATCTAACCTAAAAAGACTGGGAAAAGCATATGAAACAGAAATGCAAAAAGAACCACAAGAACCAAGCTGTGTAGATTCTGACTATGGAAAAAATATCCATGACTATGGATATACAACAGAAACAATTGACGGAAAAACAATAATCAATAAAGATGAATGCGAAGGAAACATTTTATACGAAGCAATGTGCTTCTCAGATTTTGTTAAAGGAATAGAAGCAATAGACTGCGCCAAGTACAACATGATTTGTTCTGAAGGAAAGTGCATAATAGACCCAAAAGTAATAGAAGAACAGCAATGTGTTGATACTGATGAAGGACTTAACATGCTTGAATTTGGATACACAAGCGAAATAAGAGATAATCAGATAATAGAAAACAGAGACAAATGTGTAGATAACATATTACACGAAGCAGTCTGTAAAGAAGGACGAACAAAAGCAATAGAACGAATAGATTGCGAACAATTTGGATTAATCTGCTTTGATGGAGTTTGTGTGCAAGAACCTGAACAAGTTCCAGCAGCAGATGAAGAACCCGAAATACCGCAAATTCCAAGAGTGCCTGATTTAAGACCACAATTACCAAGACCATTAGGAGGCAGACTTCCAGAAAGACCTGCAGGAGAAGTACCTGAAGGAAGGGGAGGAGAACCAGAACAACTAGCGCCAAGAGAACCTCTAACGCCTGTGGGACCTGTAGAGCCAGTACAAACACCAGACGAAATACAACGACCTGCGTCCATTGAACCCAGAACCTTGGCTACAAGAGAAATAAAATGTGAGGATACAGATGGAGGAATAAAACCATTTGTAAAAGGAGTAATGACAAATGCATTTGGAGTAACACAAGAAGACACTTGCTATACAGATACTAAATTAAAAGAATATTATTGTATAAGCCCGTATGACACAACATGGGCAACAAGAAGCATAGACTGTGCAGAAGATGGCAGAGTATGCAAACGCGGAATGTGTGTAAGTCCGCACATGGAAGCTGAAGGGCCGCCATGCTTTGAAACAGATAATGGAAAAAATCCAGAAAAAATGGGGACAACAACATCCTTAGCAGGAGAAATAAAATCAGACGATTGTGTTAATGCAAGACAACTTCGCGAATATTATTGTGAAAATGGAGAATTAAGAGGAGAAGTAATAAACTGCGAACAAGGAACAGCATGTTATCAAGGAGCATGCACGCAATACTGGAACATACCCACAAATCTAAAACAATGCACTGATATTGATAATGGACTACATCCAACAATATTTGGAATAACAACATCTAAGTATCAGGATGTACAGCTTCAAAGAGAAACAGACCGATGCTTATCACATAGTAGAACAGAAATGGCAGAATATTACTGCGATCCTGCAACTAACGAAGTTGAATTAAGATATTTAGACTGCGCAGATATTGGAATGAGCTGTTATAGAGGAATATGTGTTCAAATAGCACCAGAACCAGTTTTGCAACCTGCTGCAAAAATAACAAAACCTTCAATAATAAAAGAATATCCAATACTGAAAGATATAACCATAAAAAAGATAATTTAAAGAGGTGTTATAATGGCAAAGAAAAAAGGAATTAAAATAAGTTCTACATGCAGTTCATGTAAACTAAATACTACCAAATTCGGGCTAACACTAGGAATATTATGGGGATTAGCAGTATTATTATTAGGAATAGCTGCAACATATGCAAGCTATGGAACAGAATTTGTGAATTTACTAGGAGGAATGTACATAGGATTTGATACAACACTAATAGGGTCAATAGTTGGCGGAATATGGGGATTTTTTGACGGTTTGATAGGCGGATTCATATTTGCATGGCTATACAATAAACTGATATGAAAGAAAAACAAATTTTTTTAATTATTTTTTTAATAGTTTCAATAGTTCTAATAAGCGGACTGGCAACAACAAAAACAGGGCAAGCAGTATTTGACAAAGGATATTTTTCAAGACAAAGACTTTCCACAGGACCAGTTCCAATATCAGTAGACAGTTCTATTTCCTCAACCAGATTGATAACGCAAGCAATACAAATGAGAAATGGAATACTGGATTATCTGCCGCATCCATATGATTACAGAGTAAGAGACTTGGACAGAACCAAATTAATCCAAGCAAGAATAAATATACAAGAAACAACATTTGAAAAATACTTTGCAAGAGGAAGCTCACTAAGCTGTTATGGAAATGAATTCTTTGACCTTGACATGGAAGCAATCTATAACTTAGCACAATTAGGATGCCTGGCGCAACCAAGAGTGCCAACAGGCTATGAACCAAGAACATTCACAGTAGAAATAGAAGGAGAGCCATACACTGTAACAGAAGATGACTCTTTATGCAATACGTATTTAAAATACTTGGCAAGAAATGCAATAAGCGACTTAATAGAATCAGAAAGATTGATTTTGATTGCAACACTAAAATCATCACCATGCGAAGTAGACATGGAAGAATTCCAATTAAGCATGAGCCTGGCAGAAGAAAACGTAGAAAATCTAAAAATAGACCGGGTGGCAGACAATTATAGAAGCGCTTTTATCAAAGCATTAAGATGTTATTGTGATTGGTAGAAACGCCGGGAGCGGGATTTTCGCCCGCAACTGGTGGACTTCAGTCCGCTGCAGGTTGATAAGGGTGCAACCCTTATTTTCGAACCCGCACAGCCTTTAGCAGGCAAAAGAGATTTTCAGTCCCTCGCACTACCTGACTGTGCGATCCCGGCATAAATTTTATATACTTTTAATGTTTTATACCGTTTGACTGTGCGATCTCGGTTTTTGGCCGCATACTCAGTATGCGACCTTTATTTTTTGAAATAAGCCTGATGCATATAACGGAATGTGAGTATGCCCAACAATTCCAAGAGGTATTCTGATAATTACGCCCTCTGAAGTGTCATTATTAAAATCAAGCCTTCTCTGCATAACACCAAAGGCATCTTGCTCATGAAAGATATAACAATCTTCGCGCCCTTTTCCAAAGCTTCCATGAGTTAGTAAAAATTTCATTGTTGGGTCTACGTATATTTTTTCTAATGATTGCAAGTAATTAATATGTTTTGATTTTAGCTCTTTTTGTGTTTTTTCAATCGCATATTCGGCAAGCCAATTAAAGTCTGATACTTTGTCTCCTCGTCCAACCCTGTCATGGTTTCCTGCAACGGCTGTGAAATTTTCTGAAATAATTTTTTCTATGCATTCTGCAGGATTTGCATTGTATCCTATAATATCTCCTGCGCATAGTTTGTCAGTATATGGCCCGTATTGTTCTGCGTCTTTTAGTACTGCTTCCAAACCGAGTATGTTGGAATGGATATCACTTATAATTAATAGTCTTCTTGTTTCGCCCACCATATCAATAAATAAGAAATCTTAATTTTTAAAGATTGCGGACTTCTAAAAAAACCATCCTTTTTTCTTTGTGCTTCCTGAAAATTCTTTTAATAATTCCTTCTGTTTCTTGCTCAACTTCTTAGGAACATCTATTTGAACTATTATGTTTTCATCTCCTTTTCCATAGCCGTGCAGGTCTGGTATTCCTTTTTCTCTTAGCCTGAATACTTTTCCTCCTTGTGTTCCAGATGGGATTTTTATTGTTGCTTTTCCTTTTATTGTTGGAACTTCTGCTTCTCCGCCTAATGCTGCTGTTGCAAATGGTATTGGAACATGGACATATACGTCATTTCCTTTTCTTTCAAAATATTTGTGTTTTTTGACATGAATATTTACGTATAAATCTCCGTTTGATGCTCCTTTTTCTCCTGCTTCTCCTTTTCCTTCTACTCTTAGTCTTGTTCCAGTATCAACTCCTGAAGGTATTTTTATTTCAAAACTGATTTCTTTTTCTATTCTTCCTTCGCCGTCGCATTCAGGGCAGGGATTCTCTATGAATTCTCCTGTTCCCTGGCATTTTCTGCAGGTTGATTGGGTGGCAAACATTCCAAAAGGTGTTCTTCTTGCATGCCGAACAGTTCCTGTTCCATTGCATTCAGGACAATTAATTATATCTGATTTTCGTTTTGCTCCTGTTCCATTGCATTTGTTGCATTCTACATAACTGTCTATTTCTATTTCTTTTTTTGTTCCAAAGGCAGCTTCTTCTAGTGTTATTGACACATCATATAACACGTCTCTTCCTCTTCTTGGGCCTCTTCTTCGATTTCCTCCAAAGATGTCAAATCCATGCCCGCTAAAGCCCGCAAAGATTTCATCAAATATGCTTCCAAAGTCAAATCCGCCTGCTTTCCTAAAATCAAATCCGCCTGGTCCAAAGTCTGCGCTTCCAAACTGGTCGTATTGCTGTCTTTTTTGGTCATCTCCTAGAACTGCTGCTGCTTCGCTTATTTCTTTGAATTTTTCAGCAGCATTAGAGCTTTTATTCAAGTCAGGATGATATTTTTTAGCCAATCGCTTGTATGCTTTTTTAATCTCTTCTTTAGAAGCATCTTTGCTGACTCCTAAGATATCATAATAGTCTTTAGTCAATATACTCACCTAATTTGTCTGGTTCTATTCCGATTATATCAAAGATTTGTTTTTCAGTTTTAAGGATATTTTGTATCCATTCTTTAGGAAATGGCACATCATATCTTGTGTCTGCATCTTTAAAGCGTTCTTTTACTGTGACCATTGTATTTTCTTTTGCCCTTTTATCCGCGTATTGAATCACTTTTTGTTCCCAACTTAATTTTGTTGTGTCATGTTCTGCGCCATGTGTTAAAATACACTCTGCAAGTTCAGGATATTTATCTTTCAATCGATTATATCCTTCTTTAGGGTGTATTGGTGTGAATACTTTTTCTTTTATTCCTGTTCTTCCAACATCATGCAATAATGAAGCAGCATCTACTAATTCAACACTTATATTTATGCCTTTTTCTTTTAATTTTTTGGCTAAGAAAACTGCTATTTTATTGACTTGTTTGCAATGTTCTACTACCTTTTTAGGAACTTTATATTTTTCAAACAATTGTAAACACTCTTCCCTTGTAGGAATGTTCATTTTTATTATTTTTTCTCCAAATACTTTTCTATAGCTTTAACAGTATATGGTTCAACTGGAAGTTTTAATGACTCTTCTGGCTTTACCCAAATAAATTCTTGCCCTTCATCATTTAATTTTACATTTTCTGAATCTGTTTTTGCTGTAAAATTAAAAAATACAAAGTGTCTTTTTTTATAAAAGAGTTCATCAAAAATAAATTCTTGCCAATGCAAAAAGTCTATATCATAAATTTCCAAATTGGTTTCTTCTTTTATTTCTCTTTTTAAGGCATCTTTCATTGATTCTCCTAATTCTATATGTCCGCCTGGAATAACATATTTCCCGCGCCATTTATGTGATTTCATTAAGAAGATTTCGCCGTTCTCATTGAAAATCATAGCTCCAACAGTAGGCTCTGGAAAAACTTGCTCTTTCATTTTTTCTTCTTCTTTTCTTTTTCATCAACAACTTCTGCATCTACTGCTTCATCTGCAGAAGCTTTTCCAGCTCCTGCCTTTTGTTCTTGCGCAGCTTTTTGATACAGTTCTGTTGCTGCTTTTTGTGCAACTTTGTTTACTTCATCTAGTTTTATTTTGATTTTACTTATATCTTTCTCTTTCTCTGCCATTAATTTCTTTAATTCGTCTGTTTTCTTTTTTAATTCTTTTAAATCTTTGTCATTTACTTTTCCTTCCATGTCTTTTGCTGTTTTTTCAGTTGCGTAGATTACTGCTTCTGCTTGATTTATTACATCAATTTCTTCTTTTTTCTTTTTGTCTGTTTCTGCGAATTGTTCTGCTTCTTTTTTCATTTTTTCAATCTCTGTTTCATCCAGTTTGTTTGGTGCTGTTATAGATATATTTTGTTTCTTCCCAGTACCCTTGTCTAAAGCAGTCACATTTAATATTCCATTTGCATCAATGTCAAATGTCACTTCGATTTGAGGTATTCCTCTTGGCGCAGAGGGTATTCCTACCAGGTCAAATTGTCCTAGCAATTTGTTGTGTTCAAACATTGGTCTTTCTCCTTGTCCGACTCTAATAGTTACTGCTGTTTGATTGTCTGCTGCTGTGCTGAAGATTTGTGATTTCTTGGATGGAATTGTTGTATTTCTGTCTATTAGCTTGGTAAATACTCCTCCAAGTGTTTCTATTCCCAGGGATAATGGTGTTACATCCAAAAGCAATACATCTTTTACATCCCCGGATAATACTCCTCCTTGGACTGCTGCTCCTGCTGCAACGCATTCCATTGGGTCTACTCCTCTTTCTACTTTTTTGCCAACCCATTGTTCTACTTTTTTCTGGACAATCGGCATTCTTGTTGGCCCGCCGACTAAAATTACTTTTGAAATGTCTTTAGAACTTGCTTTTGCGTCTTTTAGTGCTTGGTCAACGCTTTTCTTGCATTTGTCTACTATTGATTCAACTAGTTCTTCTAGTTTTGCTCTTGTTAACTGCATTTGCAGGTGTTTTGGCCCGGTATTTGTTGCGGTTACATAAGGCAGATTTATTTCTGTCTGTTTTGTTGTGCTTAGCTCGATTTTTGCTTTTTCTGCTGCTTCTCTTACTCTTTGCATTGCTGCTGCGTCTTCATTCAGGTCAACTCCTGTTTCTTGTTCAAATTTCTTGACAATAAAATTTACTAGAATATCATCCATGTCTGTTCCGCCTAATTGTGTGTCTCCTGACGTTGATTTTACTTCAAATACTCCTTCGCTGAATTCCATTATTGTTACGTCTAGAGTTCCGCCTCCAAAGTCAAATACCAGTATTTTTTGTTCTTTGTCTCCTTTGTCTAATCCGTATGCTAGTGAAGCTGCTGTTGGTTCATTGACTATTCGAACAACGTCTAAGCCGGCGATTCTTCCTGCATCTTTTGTTGCTTGTCTTTGATTGTCATCAAAATATGCAGGTACTGTTATGACTGCTTTTGAAACTGTTTCTCCTAAGAATGCTTCTGCGTCTTTTTTGATTTTTTGCAGTATAAATGCAGATATTTGCTGCGGAGTGTATTCCTTGTCATAAATATTATACTTAAATGTAGTTCCCATTTTTCTTTTTGCTGCCATTACTGTTCCTTTTGGATTAGAAACTGCTTGTCTTCGCGCAGGTTCTCCTACTAATACTTGCCCGTCTTTTGTAAAAGCAACCACTGATGGAAATGCTTTGCCGTATAATGATGCTCCTTCTGCTGAAGGAACTATTTTTGGTCTGCCTGCTTCCATTATTGCTGCAGCAGAGTTTGATGTTCCTAAATCTATTCCGATTATCTTCATTTTTTATCTCCCTCCAAATTTTCTTTAGAGCCCTGAATAGACTCCTTAGAAAGCCTTGAAACCTTGACTTTTGAATATCTTAATATTTTTCCTTTCATTTCATATCCCTTTTGAATTTCTTCTAATATTATTCCATCTTCATTGGAATCTTCAAAAAGAACTGCTTCATGCTTGAACGGGTCGAATTTTTTATCATTGCAGTTTATTTCTTTGACTCCTTCTTCAGAAAGTGTTTTTTTTAGTTTGTCTAAAATGATTTGAATTCCTTTTTTGTCATCCGCATTATTGATTTTGTTTAATGCTATTTCCAGCTCATCAATTATTGGCAGTACTTTGCAGATAAATAATGCTGAAGCATATTCTGCAAATTCTTTTTTGTCTTTGTCCGTTCGTTTGCAGTAATTTGAGAAATCTGCTTGAACTCGTTTCAGGTCATTTGTTAGTTCTTCTATTTTTTTGTCTTTCGTGTCTGCTTTTTCAGATTGTTTAATTGTTTTCTTCTCTTTCTTTTTTTCAATTTTCTTGTCCATCAATACACCCCATTAATGTTGATTTAGGTTCAACGTAGAAGCAGTAAGACATTACTTATATATAAAGTTTATGCTTTTGCCAGCGAAAGTTTTATATATTAATACCCTTTTCCAAGGAGCGAGGTGTATTAACCATGACTGAACAACCAAAAGTTAATATTCAAATTAAGGAAGGAAATGTTTTTTTTGCTCACGAAATGAGTGCTAATTTTACGCCAACACAGTTTAGCTTGGATTTTAAGAGTATTACCCCAAGAACAGACCCAAGGTCAAAACAACCGTCTTTTTTACTGGAGCATAATCTGGTCTTGTTAGAACCATGGCATGCTAAGATGGTTTCGCAGGTAATGAATAATGTAATCAAGAAGTATGAAGAAGAGTTTGGAAAAGTTAAAAAGCCTAAGGCTTTGGAAAAGGCAGAAAAAAAGCACAAGAAGCAGATGGAATCCAAAGAAGGAAGTACTGAAACACCAAGTTATTTTGGCTGAACAATGTTTAATGAAAGAATTACTATTATCAGGATTAGAAAGCCTTTAAGAACGACCCTTAATGAGGAGTTGCAGTGGTTTTGCAACTCCTTGGGGTTGTTTAATTTAAGAGATCGAGACAAATCTTGTTTTCGGGTTTTCATTGAATTGTTAAAAGCAGCTAAGTTAAGGCATCCTTTGTCTTCTGATGAAATCGCAAGCAATCTTAATCTTAGCAGGGGAACTGTTATTCATCATATCAATAATCTTATTGAAAGAGGCATGGTTTCTCAGATTAGAACAAAATATCTTCTCAGGCAGGCAAAATTAAAAGATTTGATTGAAGATTTAAGAAGAGATTCTGAAAAAACCTATACAGACTTGGAAAAAGGCGCTGATAGAATTGACGAAATGCTGGGATTGTAAAAAGTTAAAACTAGTTTAATCAAATTTAAAAAAGAAAAAAAATAATAATTATCTTATTCTTCTTTAACTTCTTCTTCAGAACTTTCTTCAGATGGAGCTTCTGAACCAGTGTCCAAACGAACATTTGCTGCTTTTGGACCTCTGTCTCCTTGTTCTATGTCAAAGACAACAGCGTCATTTTCGCGCAATGTTACACCATCTGCTATTCCAGATTGATGTACAAAATATTCGTTTCCATCTTCGCCAGCGATAAAGCCGAATCCTTTACCGGTGTTGAAAAATTTTACTTTTCCTTTCATTTTATTTTGCCTCATCTACTAATTCACCGTGCCCAGGCACGATGTTTATTAAAGGAATTCTTACTTAAAAAAGGTTTCTGTTTAAGCCTTCTTTTAAAAGTATTCATTCCAATAATCTTGATTCTGCCTACCTCAGGCATTTGTACATTTGTGATTTTAAATGTTTTATATTCTTGTAATATTCTTGTAAAATTATCATGGTCATAATCAGATAATAGATTAACAACCCTTCCTGTCTCTCCTGCCCTTGCAGTTCTTCCTATTCTATGAATATAATCCTTGGCATCTTTAGGAATATCATAGTTGTATATATGAGACACAGATTCTATATCTAATCCGCGCGCGGCGACATCAGTGCAAACTAATACCCCTACTTTAGCAGTATTAAACAATTCAATTGCTTTGGTTCGTTTATTTTGTGCTAATCCGCCGTGGATTGTGATTGCGCTTATTCTGTTTGCTTTAAGATTTTTGGCTACAAATTCAGTATTTTTTCTGGAATTACAAAAAACCATCACCAAGCCGGCTCTCTCGTTAAGCAATAAATGAGAAAGCAAGGATAGTTTGGCATTTCTGGAAACATTATAATAAATTTGGGTTAATTTATCAGGGTCTACCTGTTTTTTTGCCCATACTGAAGTCGGTTTTGCCATGTATTTATCAGCTAATCGCTTTACCCTGGATGAAATTGTTGCAGAAAAAAATAATGTCTGTCTTTTTTTTGGGCAGCCGCGAATAATTTTTTCAACATCTTCAACAAAACCCATGTCAAACATTCGGTCTGCTTCATCCAAAACCAAAAGTTTTATTCTGGTTGTATTGATTGTTTTTCTTTGCAAATGGTCTAATAATCTTCCAGGTGTTGCCACAACAACATCTGCCTTGCGTAATGCATCAATTTGTGGATTCATGGACACTCCGCCGTATATGCTGATTATTTTCAATTGTTTGGTATAGGACAATTTTTGTATAACATCTTTTACTTGGTCTGCTAATTCCCGGGTTGGTGTCAGTATTAATGTTTGCAATCCTTGCTTGGGAATCACATTCTCTACTATTCCGCACCCAAATGCAAGTGTTTTGCCTGATCCGGTTGCAGATTCTCCTATCACGTCTTTTCCAGACAGGATATGAGGAATTGATTTTTCTTGTATTTGTGTTGGTTGTGTAAAACCTAATTGTTCAATAGTGTTAAACAATTCATGGCTTAAGCCAAAATTTCTAAATAAGTTCATTGTCTTTTTTCACTCCGTATAGCACTTTATCCAGAAAAAGCAAAATGTTCAAGTAATTGATCAAGTGCTCTCTCGTCAGTGTAATACTGTAATAAAAAAACTATTATTTGGTACTATATAAAGGTTCGCTTCTTGCAGCTATGATGCCTTCCTTGCCAGCAAAGCAGTGAAATCATTAGATTTTAGGCTTTCTTTTTTTAAAGTCTTCAATGTCTATCTTGAATTTCTTTGCACTGCGCATTATTTTTGCAAATGCTGTTTTCTTTTCGTTTTTGCTTTTAAAATCCACTTGATTGAATCTTGCCATTGCATTTCTTGTGTGGCTTTTGTCAAACAATGGCAGCATGCTGTCGCTTGGCGGCTTTCTTGGAGATGCGTAAAATTTTGCAGGGCGCATTTTCAATTTCTTTCTTTTCAGCTCCATGGCAGTTATTCTTGTCATCTTTTCACCCATTTGTCTCCTTTTTTCTTGTATACGTTTTTTACAGCCGCCCATGCAACTCTGTGTGCTGCTTCTTCTCTTGTTCCGCCGTATCTTCTTGAAGAAGGAGTTTTGTATTGCATAAACGCGTTATTAAATGCTTTGCGGTAGATTGTTTGAGCTCCTTGAGGCAGATTATTCTTTACTCTCGGAGGCAGTTCTTTATTTGTCTTATAAGGCATTGTATCACCTTTTTGGATAGAATTCGTTTTCAGAATTTATTAATTTTTCTAAAAAAAAAGAAAAAAGAGGACTTTAGTAGTCCTCATCTTCTTGATAATCTTCTTCTTCATAGTCTTCATCATCAGACATTAGACAATATTTCATATTCCCCAACCTCCGTTTGTTTTTAACTCCTGTTTTTTTGCCGTAACATAGTTTTGCATCATCTTTTTCAGATGATTTTGATAATAAATAGGTCTTATCATAATTGTTTTGCCTAGAATTAGTTATTTTTTTCAACGTGCCAGTTTTTTTGGACTTGCTAGGTTCCTCTGGATTTTCATCCGGTTGTTGAATATCGCGCAAAGGTGCACAATTCCGAACAGAATTAATATTGTTAAGTTAGTATTTAAACCTTTCTAAAATGTATTTATTTTATGAATTTAAACCTTGGTACTTCTTTGCCATCTACTTTTATGCTCTCTTCAAACATTTTTTTAGGCCGCGCCCGCATGTCTTGCGGGTTCGAGTGTCATGGCTGGTTGACCGAATTTCCCTCCTGCTGAAAAATTATTAGAACTCTATCAAAACCATTCATTATAAATCCAGTATAAGAATATTCCTGCTATGATTACTGCTAATAATATTATTATTCCTGTTGTTCCTCCTTTTTCTTCTGTTTCTGAAATTCCTGTTACTGCTCCTGTTATGCTTATTCCTGCTCCTTTTGCTTTGTTCCAGAATTTTGATAGTGTGCTTTGTTTTGGTTCTTCTTGCTCTTCTTCTGGTTCTTCTTGCTCTTCTTGTTTTGGCTCTTGTTTAACTTCTGGTTTTGTTTCTTGTTTTATTGTTTCTGTTGATGGTGTTGCAAATGGGTTGTATCCTGGGATTAGTTCGTGTATTGGTCTTATTCTGAATTCTGCTCTTGTTAGATAATTTTGGACTAATACTGCTTCCATGTCATAATAGTGGTCATTGTCCAGGTCAAAGTTTTGGATTTGCTGGTTTTGAAATTGGTATAATTTGTCGTCTAATAGCATGTTTGCATAATCTCTTTTTATGTCTGCTATTTTGAATTGGTGTTCTCCTCCTTTGTATTGTATTAATAGGGTGTCGTATGGTGTTAGGCTTCTTTGGAATGTCATTCCGCTTTCTAGGTCATATGTGTATGTTCTTGCAAAGGCAGCATATCCTCCGCCCCCTCCTCCGCCTCCTCCACCTGGCGGTGGA
>JAFGHW010000032.1 GCA_016929895.1 Candidatus Woesearchaeota archaeon | reverse complement strand
TTTCAAAAAGGCATATTATTGCTATCTTAGACCTGCATTCTCTTATTATAAAAGCACTAAGAAGCAGAAGGATTCTGGTTTTATTGGTGAGTTTTCTAAGGAAAGTCTTTCTTTGCTGTATGTTTCTAAAAAGATAGGATAATTTTTTGTGCGAAGTTTAAAAAAGAATATACTTTAAGAAAACATTTAAATACTTGAATTTTTTAATTATTTAAAAGAGTGTGATATGATGGCTGAGATTGTAATATTGCCTGCATTGGCGATTGGCGCATTGATTGGTTTATATGAAGCAATTCTATTGCATAGAGATGTTAGTATTCCTACTCATCGTTTTGGTCATACTCTTCATGCATTTGTTTATGCTATTATTGCTGTTTTTATTACCATGAATGCTCCTTGGGTATATGCTAATCTTTCTTTTTTGCATAGTATTCCTATACTTCAGCATGCTATTGTGTTTCAGATTGCTGTTGGTTTGATTACTGTTATTAAGATTCATGGCACGAGTTTTGCTGTTAGAAGTCGTTTTGGAATGGCTTCTGTAGGAATGGCGGAAACATGGACTCATTCTTTCGTTGTTGGAGCTTTGGTTGTTGCCGCGCCCTATGTCTGGCCTTTTATTCAGCCTATGATGCCTGCTTGGTTGAAGTAAAGAATTAGGGTTCTATTAAAGAAGCAGTATTTTTTATTTCTTTGTCTAGAAGTTCTATTTTTTGGGTTATTACTTCTGCTCTTTTTGCTTCTTGTATTTCTGTGCATATTTTTTCTTCTCTTGCTAAAGCAATTTTTGCCTGTTTCGGATATTTTAATAGCTCCCAATTAATTCTGTCTAATAAATTTCTTTGCCTGTCGATTATTTTTATTATTATTCTTGCTGCTTGTTTTACTTTATCCATTTCTTCCTCGTATACTTCTGCTATTTTGATTAAAAATCCTGGATTTGTTATAGCGTCCATGACTCTATTTTTTCTGCCTTGAAGAACCATGACGTGTTTTTTTATTTCTATGGCTTCTTTTTTATCAAGTGTTGCTATTCCCATTTATTCTGTTCCTCCTATCAAGTCAGCTGCGCATGCTCCTATCATTGCTGTTAGTGTTACTGCAGCTAATTGTTTGTATGCATCCCAGAAATTCTGCATGAACTCTGGCTGGAATAATAGCAATACGATTATTGCGATTAATATGGAAAGCATGTATAGAACAATTAATCTTACTGGCAAGAACCATAATATTTTTTTAACTCTTACTTTTCTGTATCCTGTTGCATATAAGAATATTCCTCCTATTATAAATGCTAATGGATATAGTAATGTTGCTCTTATTATATCTATTTGTTGTGCTACTTTGATTCCGTATACAAAAGTATAATGCGCCACAACCCCAATAAATGCTCCCAAGCTTCCTTTGGCGAGGTCTTTATATGTTATTCTTCTTAATGGATGTGGCTCTGTTGCTTCTTTTATTTGTCTTTCAAGGTCTTCTAATTCTTCTGTTTGTTCTTCTTCTTGTTTTAGTTCTTGTATTTGTTCTTTTTCCAGTCTTTTTAATCGTTTTAGAATTTCGTTTAGTTTTGAATCTGCTGAAGTCTGTTTCACTCTTTTTTTTGCCATTCAAGAATTATTTAGCAGAATTTGTATATAAATTATTCGATTTTTACCTTGGTTCCAAGGCTCTGTCCTGGCATTCCTTTTTCAAATATTGCTCTTACAACTCCATTTCTTCCATGCACTGCAGAGATTTTGCCTTTGATTGCATTTCCCTTTTTCCCAGGAGTGTTCCACGTTACTGTTTTCCCAACTAATTTAGAAGCTTTTTCTTTAGAATCTACGCCTTTTGCTTCTATAAGCATCTGATTTCTGCTTTTAACAGACCTGCTTCCTCTGAAATGAATTATTGTTCCTTCCATAGCCAACAAAGAGTAAGCAACTGTTTAAAAAGGTTTTGTATCTCACAACACATAAAACACAATAACCGGCAACAATAAACATCCCATTGCATTACTTCTGCAGCATCCGCAAAGTTGTGGTATTACTCCTACTGCAGTGCTTATTACAAGAACTATCAATCCTACCCAGCCAGATAATATTAAACTTAAAACAGTAATAAATCCTATTATTCCTAGAGAAATCCATTTGTAATCAATCCATTCAATTACCTTTGCAAATCCTTTTGCTATTTTCAAGGTCAATATTGTTGCTATTCCCCCAACTATTAATGTAATCGCTGCAAAAAATATTAATCTTGTCAAATCTATTTCTGAAATTATTTCCATTACTACTGCTATTGCTCCATTGCGGGCTTTTTCTATAGTATATACAGACACTAAAGCAATCACAAAATTTACAGTATTAATGCCCCCAACTAGTATCAAGTAAGCATATTCTTTTATCTTAAATACAATTGTTGAAAGAGCGGCTGCTTGTGCAGCTCCCAGTCCAGGAAATAGAGCTACAAAACTCCCGGATATTGCTCCTCCGATTATTGCTAAAAAATCTTTTGCATTAACATCTATTGTTTCCTCAGCAACTTGCAAAGGAACCTCAACTGAGTTAGAAAGCGATAATAATAAAGCACTGATTCCAAACATTCCTGATAATAACGGAAACAATGGTTGTCTGATCTCAGAACGTAATACTATTAGTCCTAGTATTCCTGAAAAAATAAATACAGTTATAGCCCATTTTTTATTAGAGTCTTTGATAATCATAATAAAAACTATCAAAATCAAAATCCATCCTAAAATCGGTTTCATCAAAGAATAAATAATTGGAAATATTAATGCAAATAAGGGCATTAAAACTATTGCCAATATTAAGCAAAGCAAAGAACCAATGACAGTTAATCGAACAGCATCCCATCCTTTTCCTTCAAATAATAGTTTATGTCCCGGCAATACCGCCATTACTGTATCTGGGTCAGGAGCTCCTAAGAACACTGATGGTATTGCATCCAAAAATGTGTGCGTTACTCCCATCGAAATAATGATAACAGCAATCATTAATGGGCTTGTCCATTCTAATAATATAGCACTTATACTCAAAAGCATTACAGAAACTAAATTAATATGGACTCCTGGCGTCAATCCTGTTATGATTCCGAATAATATTCCTATTACAATTCCAAGCAAGTATTCTATCATTTCCTCTCCACTTTGTCAGCAACAAATTCTAATTTGCCTTTGTATGTTGCTATTTCTCCTTTAATTTCAACTCTGTCTCCTTTTTTGATTTTGATTTTGTCAAAACTTACAATAGGCATTGCATTATCCATTTCGACATCAATGATTGTAATTTTGTCTTTCTCTGCTATTTTGACAACTTTTCCGCTTAAAGAACTGAGAATTCTTGGGTCATCTGCTTTAACAAATTGTGATGCAAAGAATAAACTAGGAAGTCCTATAATAATACAAATGATTGCAGTTATTATTAGCGTTTTTTCTTTCATTGACTCATTGTGTTTTTGCTTTTTATTATGCCTTGCCTATTTTTTTTCAGAAATCTTCCGGCAAAACCAGAATAAAATCAATTTCAAACTGTTTTTTTCCGCAAATCAAACTTTTTTTGGAATAATTTCCGCTTTTATAGTATATTTTACAGCACATAAATGCATTTAAATGAATGTGCAACACAAATTTGAATGGGCAAGAGAATCCAAAGTCCTAGTTCAATTAATACTTTTAAGATGTGTCCTAGAAAATATTTTTATGCCTACATCAAGGAATTAGAATCTTTGCCAAATATTCATCAAGTAAGGGGCAGCATTGCTCATTCTGTTTTGGAAAAATTCTTTGACCAGGATGTTTCGAGTTTAGATATAAAAGATTTCGAAGGCAAGCTAACAGTAATTTTGCAGAATCTTTTGTTGAATGAATGGCAGGATTCAGAGAATGAATTAGGAAAGCTTAGCTTGACAGATAACCAAAGACAGTTTTATTTTGAGGAAACAATGTTGATGTTGATTAATTGGTTATCGCATTTTTGTGATTTGGCGAGGTCTCAAAAGGGAAATTTTCAAGAAATTTTTAAAAAGTTGACTCCGATACGAGAAAAATTATTTCTTTCAGAATCTTTGCAGGCAAGAGGTTATATTGATGCTATTGAAAATATCAATGGTGAATTGAGAATTATGGATTATAAGACCAGCAGCACTTTTGATATTGAGCATCACAAACTTCAGTTAGGTGTTTATTGTTTATTGTATCATGAATTGCATGAAAAACTTCCAGACAAGGCAGGAATATATTTTTTAAAGGATAAGCCAAAGTTTATTAATGTAGATAAAGAGCTTTTAGAGTTCGCAAAAAAAGAAATCGAATTGATTCATGAAAAAACTATTTCTGACAATATCAAGGATTATCCTAAAAAGAAATCAAGAATGTGCAAGTATTCAACAGGCCAGTGCGAGTTTTTTGATGTGTGCCAGAAGGATGATTAATTTTATTTTAATCACTAAAATAATGTAATGTTGTTTTACCTGATTTTAAAAAATCTACTAATTGTTGGGCATTATCTCTCAAAGCTAAAGTATGTGAAAATTCATCTTTAGTAATAGGATTTCCTTCTGCTATTGAATGATATGAATTTGCTACTTCTTCTAGTGCTTCAATTACTGCTTCTTTTGTTTCTGCTTTTTCAATCTTAGGGTGTGCGCGACCTAAAGCTCTTATCCAATCTCTCGCATTCATGAATAAATTAGTATCCTCACCCTTATCTGGTGTTTTCAAATTTTCGTATTTTTCCGCCCGATAATCTATTATTTGCACGTCATCTGGAATTATTTCAAGATATAATAGTGCCATTTTTCCGCCCATAATTAAGAATGGGCGGTCCTTTAAAAAGATTGCCCATTTAACAAAAACATTTAATAACTAGTTCTTTATTAATACCTTCATGGGCGTAAAAGAGGTGTTCATCTACTTAGAAAATCTGGGTTTGTTAAATGTAGTTATTCCTTTCATAATTATTTTCATTGTTTTATACGCATTATTAAACAGAGTTAAATTATTCAAGGATAACCGAGTTAATGTAACATTAGCCACATTGGTTTCTTTTATTGCCATTGCTGCTGCAGATGTTGTGACTAATGTTAATTTGTTTTCTTATTATTTGGTTGTTTTAATTTTTGTTATAATTGCTGTTTTAATGTTAATAGCATTATTAGGAGGCAAACTGGATTTAATGTCTGGGAAGAAAAAGACGTATTTTTCCTGGTTTGTTGCTGTTGGTTTATGTTTAGCAGTTATATATGCTTTATATCTTTCTGGAATTAAAATCGATTTAGGTCCGGTATCCTACAATTGGTTAAGATCTATAATCCCAATAACAATTGCAGTATTAGTTTTCATCTTAATTGTTTGGTTTATTACTTCGCCTGGAAAAGTATCAGAGGCGGAAAGAGCAAAAGCAAAGGCAGAAACAAAAAAATCTGAAAAAGCAGCAGCAGATAAAGAACCATCTGAATCTGAAAAGAAATTTAGGCCTAAATGGGTTTTTGAAAAGAAAATCAAAGAAAAACCAGAAAAAGGACGTATTGAACTTGGGTCTTAATTTTTTGATGCATCAATTGCTTCGTATATTTTTTTGTATACATCTATTTCTGTTATTTGCTTTGTTTCAGTATCAATATGAAGAACATACGCTCTTGCTACTCCTGATTTTCTTTCGCCAAGATTTTCTGCGCCAGCTCTTATTCCTTCATAACCATGTTCATTTGAATAAAAAGGTGTGTCATGAATGTGTCCGCAAAGATTTATTAGGTTTTTTCCTTTAACTGTTTGTTCTTTTACCCATAGTGCTAATCCTGCCCCGTATCCAAAGTTTCCCGCGAAACTATCTAGTCCTTTGTGTGTTACTAATACGTCTGCTTTAGTTTTCTGTAGTTGTTTTTTAAGTTTTTGATAAACTTTATTGTTTGATTTGAAATTTTCTATATCTTCTTTGCTTCCTGCACGTTGTATAAATTCTTCTATATTGTTTACAAATGCATCTTGTCCAAGATCTTTGTAAAGTTCTTCTGGCAGCCCAGAAATCATTTCATTTGTATTAGGCGCTCCGGCAAAAACCAATCCTTTAATTTTTGCAGGTCTTTTTTCCAGATATATCATGTTTTTCATTATTTTATAGACAAGATCAGGGTCATGGTTTCCTTTAACACCGAGAACAGGGCATTTTATTTTGCTTATTCCTTTGTCTAGTTTGGAAATATATTTTGTTAATTGGGGCATTGCTGTTTTTAGTATTTCTTGTCCTTTGTTTTCAGTTTCTTTTGCTATAGTCTCAATGGTATTGTCTATTGTTTCTTTTTTTTCAAAATATGTTTTAAATAATCCTATTTCTTCTTTTGAAACTCTTGGGTCTTTAAGTTGTTTTTTAATTTCTTCTTCCCCTTTTTGTTTGACTGTGATATAAACAGGGGAGTATGTTGAATATAGGGTTATCTGTTCTTCACTTAAATTCAATACTTGTTTTTCAGCTTCTGCAAAAAAATCCAAAATTACTTGACCGTCTACTAAATCCCCTGAACTTATTGCAGCATCTGGCTTTGTAGAATTAGCTAGTTCTACTATTGCGTCTAAATCTTGTCCGCTTCCGTTTTCATGAATGTCTGAAAAGTGTAATACTGTTGCTATAGCCATTCTCCCACCAATATAGAGTATAAACACATTGCCCCTTTATAAACCTTTCGGTTTTTAACTACCAAATAGTGACTATAGAAGCCTTCAGAAGCTTTATAAACAACTATCACCTATAGCGTCGTATGGGGTTTGATTTTAAGACTACAAAAGAAATAGAAGTACCTAAGAAAATAGCTGAGCAGGTTATTGGACAGGAGCATGGATTAAATATTATTAAGAAGGCAGCAAGGCATAGAAGGCATGTTATGCTTATTGGCGAGCCAGGAACTGGCAAATCAATGCTTGGTTTGGCTTTGGCAGAATTATTGTCTACTAACGGAAAATTGCAGGATGTTCTTTGTTATCCTAATGAAAAAGATGCTAATAATCCTAAAATAAAAGCCTTTCCTGCAAGTGAAGGAGAAAAAAATTTAGTTAAATTAAAAAAATCCTTTGAAACAGGCGTTACTTCTAGGAGAATGGTGTTAATGGTTTTTGCAGCTGTTTTTCTTTTTATTACCGGCTGGTTTTTATGGTCAATGTTTGGAAAAACCGAGTATGGACCAATAGTTCTAGTGTCTGCTATTGGTAATTTAATATGGATTATTTTATTGGTTGGTTTTTTAATGGCAAGAGCCCCTGGTTTTTTGAAATCAATGAGCGGATTGGCAATGATTCCAAAGTCAATTATAACTCATAAAAAAAATGAAAAAGCTCCTTTCATAGACGCTACAGGAGCCCATGCAGGAGCTTTACTAGGAGATGTTTTGCATGACCCATTGCAGTCCGGAGGTTTGGGAACCCCGCCTCATGAAAGAGTAATGCCTGGGATGATTCACAGAGCTAGCGGCGGAGTATTATTTGTAGATGAAATTGCTAATCTTAAGATTGAGTCTCAGCAGGAATTGTTGACTGCTTTGCAGGAAAAAAAGTATCCGATTACAGGGCAGTCTGAAAAAAGTTCTGGTTCAATGGTTAGAACAGAGCCTGTTCCTTGTGATTTTGTTTTGATTGCAGCAGGAAATTTAGAGACATTAAGGCATATGCATCCTGCTTTGAGATCAAGAATACGCGGTTATGGCTATGAAGTTTTTATGAAGGAAACAATGGATGATAATGAAGAAAATCAGGAGCATATAGCAAGATTTGTTGCGCAGGAAGTTGTTAAAGACGGTAAAATTCCTCATTTTTCAAAAACCGCAGTAATGGTTATTTTGGATCAGGCTAGAAAAATGGCTAATAGAAAGAATCAGATAACATTGAGATTCAGGGAATTAGGCGGCTTGATAAGAGCATCAGGTGATGTTGCCACGGGCGAAAATGCCAAATTAGTAGAGCCAAAGCATATTTTTCAGGCAATGAAAGTTGCCAAAACTTTGGAACAGCAGATGGCTGATACTTTTGTTGAGAGAAAAAAAGAATACGAAATCATAATAACCAAAGGAACCCAGATTGGAAGAGTTAATGGTTTGGCAGTTATGGGCAGCGGAGGTAATTTTACAGGAATTATTTTGCCCATTGAATCTGAAGTTACTCCTGGCGGCAAGGAAAAGGGTGTTGTTGCTACAGGTAAACTAGGAACAATCGCGCAGGAAGCTGTGAAAAATGTTACTGCAATTGTTAAGAAATTTTTTGGCGAAGATATTAAGGAGTATGATATTTATGTTCAGTTCTTGCAGACATACGAAGGAGTAGAAGGTGACTCAGCATCTATAGCAGTTGCAACTTCGATTATTTCTGCTTTAAAACAAATTCCTGTTAATCAAGATACTGCAATGACTGGTTCTTTGTCAGTTAGAGGGGAAGTATTGCCTGTTGGAGGAATAACCGCCAAAGTTGAGGCAGCAATCAGTACAGGAATGAAGAAAGTTCTTGTTCCAAAGTCTAATGTTCAGGATATTATAATTCACCCAGATGTTTTAAAGAAAATAAAAGTAATTCCTGTTGCAACTATCCAGGATGTTTTAAAGCATTCTTTGGATTGGACTGGCAAAGAAGATATCAAGAATAAGATTTTATAATCCCTCTTCAGTAATTCTGAACGTTTGAGTCAAAAGATTTATATATCCATTCTTTTAAGAAAATTATTATGTTAGACATAAATGAATGCCCTGATTGTGCCAGTACTAATATAGTGCATGGTATGATGAGAGACCAGGTTATTTGCAGGGATTGTGGTTTGATTTTTGAAGAGCCTGTTCCTGCTCCGGTGATTAAACATGCGAAAGCAGTAAAGCCAAAGAAAATAAAAGCAAAGAAAACAACGGTAAAAAAGAAGGTTAAAAAAGCGCCTAAAAAGAAGCCTAAGAAAAAAGCAAAAGTAAAAAAGAAAGTTAAAAAAACTAAAAAGGGCAAAAAAAAGGTGAAGAAAAAGAAGTAATTTTATATTTTTTTTATTTCTATGTTTTTTATAGGGGTATCTTGCGTCCCGGCGATTTCAGAAAAAATTATAGTTCTAACTTGGACTGTTGCCAAATGACGTCTACATCATCAACTCTTTCATATGGATAAATATCTATTTCAGAAATCCGTTTGCCGGCGTTAAATTCTAATATTCCCTGCCATGCGATCATTGCTGCCTGGTCGCCGGCATATTCCAGAGGAACAGAATAAAATTTAGCATTTCTTTCAGAACACATTTTTTCCAGCATTTCGATTAATCGTTTATTTGCTCCGACTCCCCCGATTAATAATAATTCGTTTTTTTCGCAATGTGCCATCGCTCTTTCTGAAACTTCTGCGAGCATTGCAAAGCAGGTTTCTTGTATTGAATAACAAAGGTCTTCAACTTTTTCCCCTTTTTCCAGCAATTGTTTTGTTTTTGTAACTAAGCCGGCAAAGCTGACATCCATTCCTTTGACAGTATACGGTAATTCAATATATTTTCCTTCTAAAGCTAATTTTTCAATCACAGGCCCTGCAGGAAAACCTAAGCCAGCTTCGCGGCCAAATTTATCTAAAGCATTTCCTAATCCAATATCCAAAGTTTCTCCGAAAATTCGAAACTTACCGCCAGCTAATGCAATAACTTGTGTATTAACTCCAGAAACATAAAGATAAACAGGATCTTTAGCAGGAGTAACTAATGTGCCGATTGTTAAATGCGCAATGCAGTGATTAACTCCGATTATATTTTTTTTATGGTTTAGCGCCAATGATTTTGCAAAGTCTTTCCCAACAACCAAAGCAGGACTAAGTCCGGGCCCATGAGAATAAGATATTAAACCAATTTCTTCTATCTTAACATTAGCTTTCTCTAAAGCTTTCTTTAAAACAGAATCGCAAACTCTTTTGTGATGTTCTGCAACTTTATTTGGAATCATTCCGCCTGAAGACGTTGTGAATACTTCTTTTTCATTTGAAAGAATCTTTTCTTTATCTGAAACTACGGCTATTCCAAATGTATGTGCTGTTGATTCTATTCCTAGGCAGTTCATGGTTTAATTAAGAAAAAGATTGTTTAAAAAGCTTTACTTATTTCTTGGACCATTCTCTTGGGGAATTTCCTTGGAGATATTGGTCTAGCATTTCCAATTCTTCGTATATTCCTTCTATTAAATCGTAGTTTTTGGCTTCTTCTAATGTTACCCAGGCATGTTCTGTTAGTTCTGGGCAAAGTTCAACATCTCCGGAATCATGGTCTGCAAATAAGCTTATGATGATGGTGGGGATTCCATCTGATCTTTCGTATATCATGCTTGTGAGGTATCCTATGTTTTTTATTTTTAATTTTGTTTCTTCCTCAACTTCTCTTCTTAGCAAATTCTCAAAAATATTGTACCAGTGAGAAGAAGTATCCTTCGCCCTGTTAGAATAGTCCTTCTTGTCTAATTTGCCTCCAGGAACAGTCCATTGATTTGGAAAAGCTTTTTCTGTTGGCGCTCTTTTGGTGATAAGAAACTTGCCGTCTTTTTTTATTACCCCGGTAACAACAACATAGTGCGCTTTATTAGGGTTATACATATTTTTTGTTAATTCTGCATTATTTATATTCTTTTCGGTGTTTTTCAAGAGAAAAATTTATAAGTATATACTCAAAACCTATACGCTGGGGTGATATAAATGAAGAGAATTTTAATTGCAATTGCTGTTTTTTTGGTATTAGCTGCTTGTGCAGCACAACCGCCAGCAGAATCCGCTGTGCCAACAGAGCCTTCTGAATCTAAAGAGCCTTCTGTAATGGAGCAGGAAACATATGTTCCAGAAGAGCCTGAAACAATAGCTGAGATGATGCCTGAAGAAAGATCAAGACTCTCAGAACACCAGTCTTCAGATTTGTACCAAGCTTTTGTTAAGGGAATGCAGTTATGTAATTATAAGTTAGATGATGTGTTAGTAAGGGCATGGATTTTGTCAGAAGACCGTTTTAGAATTGAGACTGCTGTTCCAGGAACCAGAATCAGTACAGTATACGACGAAGATATGGTTCATTCATGGGATGACCGAACTAAAATGGGAGTATCTATGAAAGTAGAAGATCTTCCAACTAGGGCGGGCGAAAGAGTTGCTGGAATTGAAATTCCAAGAACACCTGAGCAGGTTAAAACATCTGATGTCGATGTTGTCTGTGTTAAATCTACCGCAATTGGCGAAGACATTTTAGACATCCCAGGCAATGTGGATTTTACAGATTTGACTGATGTGGTTGCAGAATAAATTTTTTTATTTTTTTCTAATATTTTTTAACAACTGTACATGCATATTCCTTCTTTGCAAAATAACTGGGCAGAACAAGAAGGCAAGTCTAATTCAGAATAAGTCCCTTGTAATTTTTCAAAGGTGCAGTCTGAGTCTTCTTCGCATAGAATTCTTTTCATTTGATTTTCTTCTTTGTAAAGAACCGCTTTAGGAATATCTGCTGTTGGAGTAGTGCAAACATATTCGCATATGTTTTTTTCAAAATTCCATTTCCATTCCCCAGCGCAAGCAGGATGAGGAACATCTTTATTCACATTTGCGCAGCATTCGTCATTATATCCCGGAGTTACTGTTCCACAGCCGCCAAGCAATGGTTTATCAAGTTCTTCAACAAAAACTTCTCCATTAGCAACGCATTTGCGGGGATAACTTTCCATAACAGGATTTCCTGCATTAACACATGACTTAAAATCATTTATTTGTGTTGCAGGAACACAACTAGCAATAACTATCATAATAACAATAATCCCAAAGATAACAGTCAGTTTCATATGCATCAAAATTACCATTTATTATATAATTGTTTCTATGCAAAGAACGCAAATTAGTAAAGTTTTATTCATTTTAATTTCAATCGAAATAAAAACGTACTTTCTCCGTTAATTCTATCGTTCTTTATAGTTCTATATTTTTTAAAACCTAATTGTTTGAACAGTTTCTGGGAAGCAGAATTACTTTCCCAGGTTCTAGTAACAATATCTTTATTGCCTGCGCATTTTAGTATACTAACAACCTTTTTAGCCAATTTTAAGCCATGTCCTTTGCCACGGTATTTTCTAAGAAATCCAATTCCTATTAATTTGCCGCGCCCTTTATAATTGGTATCGTATGCAGAATAACCAACAATTTTATTTTTTTCTATCTCAAGCAGTATGTTCAAATTAGGCGAAGTAAGATAATCCTCAAAGGTTTTTCTTCGGTGAGGATCAAATTTTCTAAATTGCAAAAAATCCTTTTTAATAGAATTAAAAAATTTCTTGAATTCTGAAATATTTTTTTCACTTAATTTTTCATATTTCATAATATTAGAAGTTGTTTTTATTTGTATTTATAATTATCGTTATTTATCATCAAACTCAAATTTCTTTCTTATTGAAAGAACAACAAAACCATGTTTTTCTATTTCTTCTCTTGTGTGGAATTTTTCCATACCTTTTGTGTTAAAATTATACAATACTTCGCATTTTATTTCCCTGCCTGTTAATTCGTCTGTTCCTTGTTTTTGTTCTTGGAGAATAAGAATATCTCCTGGAAAACATTTAAAATCTGCTAATCTGACTTCAAATCTTTTTCTGCCTTCAATAATTGATTTAAAATATTCTTGTTGAACTTTTTTGTAAATTTTCATTAGGGCTGCCTCTATTATTTTTGAAAGTGAAAAAAATAAAACCATGCAAATAACAAAAAGATACTAGGTATGGACGTTGGGGACTGCATGCTGAACACATCGTTACCTTTGTGCTTACACATCAGTTCCATTAAACAGTTCTTTTAACCATGTCCTATGATGTCTCTTTTCGAGAAAAGCTTCGTTCTTAGATGCTTTCAGAACTTATCTTTTAAGGCGTGGCTGCCCGGCATGATACCTTGTCAGATAGCCGGTAAACTAGTGGCCTCGAAAGCCAGTTCCTCTCGTACTATGGCTTCCTTTCCCTCAGACATCAATACATCTCCAGTAGATATTATACCAACTGCCTCACAGCGTTGTGAACCCAGCTAACGATCCCTTTTGATAGGTGAACTCCCTCACCCTTGGCAGCATACAGTTATCACACCATAGCTGTGAGGCATAGCCTCGCTAAGTGTAATAGTTTCTGCACTGCCAGGATAGGAAGAGCCGACAGCGACGCAGCAAGCCGCGCCGTCGATGTGAACTCTCAGGCGCGACAACTCCATTACCCCCGGGGTAACTTTTCGGTCATCCCTGGCCCCCATCAAGGAGGACACAGAGGTTCGCTAGGCCTAACTTTCGTTCCTGGATTATGTCCTAGTAATAATCCAGTCAGGCTGGCTTTTGCCCTTGCACTCTACTTCCGATTTCCAACCGGATTGAGCCAACCTTTGGGCGCTATTGATATTTTTTCAACAGCGTGCCGCCCCAGCCGAACTGCCCACCTGCAGGTGTCTTCTCCGAAGAGAGTAAGCAATGCAGATTTTGAAGTGTGGTGTTACACTTTTGTCTCAGCTTTGATCTGACGATCAAAACCTCAAACAACTCCCACATACTCTATACAACAAAACCCACATCGCAACAACAAGTTGCAGTAAAGTTCCACGGGGTCTAGACTTCCCACTGGAGATCTCTGGCCTTTTCACCAGAACGGTGTGTTCGGAGGTTTCTGGTTAGGGACAGTGGGGACCTCGTTACGCCCTTCATGCACGTCGCCATTCAAACGACAAGGCATTACGCTACCTTAAGAGAGTTATAGTTACTCCCGCCGTTTAATGGTCCTTAGCTCCC
>JAFGHW010000031.1 GCA_016929895.1 Candidatus Woesearchaeota archaeon | reverse complement strand
ATATATTTACTTATTTTTTATATAAAAAATAATAATATAATAATATTAAATAATAATTATATAATAAATAAAAGAAGATATATAAAAAAGAATAGCATTGGTGTATATCAAAAAGAACAATGTTTTAACATAGTTAATCTCAGCCCAATCCTTAAAATGAACACACACGTAGATTTTGTACTCCATCAGAAATAAAGGTCTCAGACACGTATTTGTTGCCACTATCCAATAGCAAATATTCCGAAACCTTTATAAATCCCTGCTTACTACTTATTAATCCTGTATTCAGGAGGAAGATATTAATGATTGTACAAAAGGATTTTTTGAATAAAATTAAAGACTTTGGACTAAATAGTTATGAAGCAAAGCTTTGGACTGCTCTATTATCCAGAGGAACCGCTACTGCCGGCGAATTGTCTGATATTGCTAATGTTCCTCGTTCAAGATCTTACGATGTCCTTGAAAGTTTAGAGCGTAAAGGATTTGTTATTATGAGGCTCGGAAAGCCTATTAAGTACATTGCAGTTTCCCCTGCTGAAGTTCTGGAACGTGTTAAAAAGTTTGTTTTAGATGATGCAGACAGGCAGTCTAAAACATTAGAAAAACTTAGAAAAACAGAAGTTTTTACAGAATTAAATGCATTGCATAAGCAGGGCGTTGATACTGTCGATCCTATGGATCTTTCAGGCGTTATTAAAGGAAGAGGAAATATTTACTCTTACCTAAATAGTCTTTTCAAAAACTCTAAAAACTCAATTATTATCATGACAACAGATACTGGTTTTGCGAAAAAAGCAGAGTCTTTAAAGAATTCATTAAACAAGGCCAAAGAAAGAGGAGTTAAGATTAAAATTTTAGCGCCGATTTCTAAAACCAATAAATCTGCAGTAAATGTTCTTTCAAAATGCGCTTCAATTAAGAATAATACTGATTTTACTGCAAGATTTTGTGTTATCGATAACAAGAATGTTATTTTTATGGCCTTAGATGATAAGACTGCACATCCTAATTATGATTTTGGCGTATGGGTCAAAACTGATTTTTTTGCCAGTTCTTTTATCAACATTTTTAACAAGTTTTGGACTTTATCCAGGACTGTTAAATAAGCAAAGTTTTTTATACTCTTTTATTATTTTAGCGGTATATTTGAAAAGAGGTGGTTTTATGGCTGAAGAAGCTCTTTTAAGAATTACTCTTGCTGCGGTTATCGGAACTCTTGCTGCTATTGTTTATTGTTTAAGAATTATGGTCTTGATGGAGCGCCGCGTAGGAAGGATTGAAACTCATATCGACAATATGGTTTCAAAGATTTTAAAAGAAGAACTTAAAATCAAGCGTATCGTCAAAAAGAGAAAGAGGTGAAGCTTTGTTTTCAAAAGCTTATGCTGTTTCTTTATTAAAAGATGCTAAATCTATAATTAAAAAATCAGGCGATATTCCTGTTTCTAATATTTCCAGAGAATTAACCAGAAGAAAGATTTTAAAGAAGCACAATGAGATTTATTATAATAATGTATTTAATTTTTGTCGTTATGTTTTAAGGAATAGTGCTAATAAAAGCCAATTTATCAAGGAGTTTAATCAAATGATTAATTTTATTGAATCTTGTGATATTTTTGAAAATTGTTCTTCTTTTGTCCCCAAAAATGCGGTTGTCCTTTCTAATATATCTAAGTTAAGTTCGTTTACTGGTAATCGATTGGATATTGTTCTATTAAAAGTAGAGGCAATTTCAGCTGATTCTATAATTCTTGGTCCTGATGCTATTAAAATGCTTTGTTTTGCTAAAGAACGCGATATTCCTATATACGCTGTTGCAAGCTTTTTTAGTATTGACCCGCATTCAATATACCGGCCTAACCTATGTTTTAATTCTTTGTTATTTGATGGTGTAATTTCAGAAAACGGTTTTGAAAAATTTGATTCATTTATTGAAAATTCTAGAAAATCTTTTAATTGGTTATTTTTTTAGTTCTTTTTTTAACCTGTCTATTTCTTTTTGAATGTCTTTTTTCTTGGCAATATTATCTTCTAGGTTTAATAATTCTCCGCATTCAGGGCATTTGAATTCAAAGTCTGTTGATTGTTCAAAATCTAAGCGTATGCAGTTATTTTTGCATATGTAGAATTGTGAGCTGTTTTCTCTTTGTAATCTTTCTTTTAAATTATCAAGTCTTGTCTTTTTAAGATTTTTTATTACATCCTTTATTTTGCTTGCATTGAAAGTCCAATAATAAATATACCATCCCTTTTTTTTGTCTTTTTTTCGTATAAACGAGACCAAATTATGATCGTACAGCCTGTAAAGCATATTTCTGGTTAGGTTTATTTCTTTTTTGATTGATTCAGCTAGTTTAAATTCAGATACGTTCTTTTTATTCTTTAATGCCTTGACTAAAGGTAAGACGTCTTCACCCGCCACCCGGCATATTATACCATCTATTTCCTTTTTGGTTAATTTCATGCTTTTTGCCTTCACTCTAATTTTATGGGTATTATATACCGTGTTTCTAACTATTTAAAGGTTTCGCATACGCTATTAATCTTGAGAAGGTCTTCGAAGCATATGCCTTTCTCTTTTAGAGCGGCTTTGGTTGTTACATAATGTTTTTCTGTTTTTTTTAGGTTTTGGACTTGTATAAATTTCCATTCGGTTTTTTTAAATTTTATAGCAATCCATGGTTCTGTATTGGTTTTTTTTGAGTATTCCAGCAGTTCATGTATTTCTTTTTTGTCTAGATATTGGTATTTGTTTTTGCTTGTCTTGCACTCTATTGCCAGTTTTCTGTGTATATTCGCAGCGATTATATCTGGCGCAGGATATTTTATTGAGCCGCTTCCAGCTACTCTGCATGCAGTCCATTCTTGCGTCTGCCAGAACATATGTATTATTTCTCTTTCAGCATTGATTCCCTTGCTTTTCAAGCTCATTTGAGTTCTTTATGTTTTTGGTTATTATATACTTTTCTTTTTTTGTATTTGAGTAGTATTTAAGCCTGGTTTTCCATAAGTTATTTAAATACCGCTTCTTTTATTAATCTGAGGTGTTTTAAATGGTTAAACAAGAAAGACTTATTCCTTTAGCAGCTATGGAGAAACTAATTAAAAAATCAGGAGCTAATAGGGTGTCTGATCCTGCTAAGGCGGCTTTGAAAGAAGTTTTAGAAGATTATGCTTCTAGGATTGCTTCTGATGCTGTTCGTTTTGCTTTGCATGCAGGCAGAAAAACAGTTAAAGCAGGCGATATTAAACTGGCTGCAAAGAAATAACTTTATTTTGTTATTTTAAATCTTGCAAAATCCTTTGCTCCAAAGCTGTTATCAAATATTATTCTTGCATCTTGTTCTAATTCATGTTCGTCTTTGTATCTTGCACTGTAATGTGTTAGAATTAATTTTTTAGCGTTATTTACTGATGCTATTTGCGCAGCTTCTTGTGCTGTTAGGTGGCTGTATTCTTCTGCTTTATCTTTGTCTCGTGAGATATATGTTGATTCACATAAAAGTAAATCTGAATCTTTTGCCAGTTTTGTGCAGTTCTTGCATGGTCTTGTGTCTGCGATATATGTAAAAATTCTTCCTTTTATTAGTTCTGATACTTGTTCTGGTGTTATTTTTTTGCCATTATGCATTATTGTTTTTCCTTTTTGTATTTTGCCAACAATTGGTCCTTCTAAAATCCCTATTTTTTTTAATTTATTCATGTTGATTCTTCTTGTGTCCTTTTCTACAAATCGATACCCACAACATTTGGTTCTATGCACTAATGGATATGATTCTATGTAATAATCATCTGTTTCCAAGAATTTTCCTTCTTTTATGTCGTGCATGGTTGATTCTATTTTATAGCTGGATTCAAATGCTTCTAGCATTTTTTTGTATTTTGTTTTGCTTCCAGGAGGCCCGTATATGTGTAGGGATTTTGTATACTCATTTACTGCAAGTGTTTGTAATAGTCCTGGCAGCCCCAGCATGTGGTCCCCGTGCCAATGTGAAAGAAATATTTTTGTTATTTTGTTTGCTTTTATTCCTGCTATCATCAATTGTCTTTGCGTTCCTTCGCCGCAGTCAAATAACAGTCCTTCATTCTTATAAGTAAGTAAATACGCTGAATGATTTCTTTTCTTTGTTGGTTTTGTTGAGCTTGTGCCCAATATTAATAGTTCCATTTTTGGCCCCTATTTTCGTATTTAATCAGTTATAAATATAAAAACCTTTTTAAAGTAATGCCGTATTTTAGAGTTTATGCCTAAAGATGTAATAAAGGCCTTGTTCCAGGATGAACAGGTCGTTACAGAAAGCTCAGATACGGCTAAAGAGCTTTATGAAAAGTCTAGTTTTGGTAGTTTAAAATCGAATAATAGTGTTGTTCTTTCTTTGCTTGAAGCGTGTTATCTGGTTGAAAAAAAGCGCTTAGAGGTTTTTAGTTCTTCTGGTAAAAAAGAATTAACATTTGAGGATTTGCTAAAAAAAGCTAAAAAATTAAACAAGGATATTTGGGTAAGATATTGTGTTTTTAGGGATATTAGAAATCGTGGTTATATTATTAAAACTGCTTTGAAGTTTGGTGCTGATTTTAGGGTTTATGACAGAGGTATCAAGCCCGGAGAAGACCATGCGAAATGGGTTGTTTTTCCTGTTCATGAAACAAGTACATTGACTTGGCATGAATTCGCTGCCAAGAACCGTGTTGCTCATTCAACTAAAAAACGCCTTTTAATCGGCGTTGTTGATGACGAAGGTGATGTTTCTTATTGGGAATGCAGATGGGTTAGGCCTTGATTCTCCACCACATAAATATTTATATATATCAAATATCCTAATCCTGTCTCATGGACTACAGAGAACGCATTCTTGAATTAGTTAAGAATTCTCCTGTTCAGCCTACTGGTTTGGGCAAGATATTAAACAAGGATTCTTTGATGACTTCTGCTATGCTGTCTGAAATGTCTTCTAAAGGGTTGTTAAAGATTTCTAATTTAAAAATAGGCAGTTCGCCTTTGTATTATTCTCCTGAGCATCCTGAGCATTTGTTGAATTATTTGCAAAGCTTGAATGAAAAGGATAGAAAGACTGCTGAACTTTTAAGAGAAAAACAGGTTTTGCAGGATTCTTCTTTATCTCCTTTGCAAAAAGTGTGCATGAAAAATATCAGGGATTTTGCTTTGCCTTTGGAAGTCACCATGGGCGATTCAAAAGAGATTTTCTGGAAATGGTTTCTTTTGACAGATGACGAAGCAGGCGATTTGATTAAGAATTTGTTGAAGTCTGTTCCTGAGCCAGATAAAGAGGTTGTTCAAGATGTTTCTAAACTAGAGCCTGAGAAAAAAGCCGGACTTGAAAAACCCAAACAAAAATTAAGAAAACCTAAGTTTAAAACAGCGCCTGCAGATAAAATTGAACCAAAAGCAGAACCTGAATTAACTTCTGAGCCTGAGTTTGAGAAGATTGAAAAACAGTATACAGAACCGCAAAGAATAATAGGTCCTGTTTTTGTTGATATGGGAGACCCTTTTTTGAAAAAGGTTAAGTCTTTTTTTGATAATAATAATATTACTATTCATGAAGTTAATACTATCAAAAAGAAAACAGAATTTGATTTGGTTGTTGAGATTCCCACCCCAATAGGCAATCTTTTCTATTTCTGCAAAGCTAAGAATAATAAAAGAATTTCAAATTCTGATTTGAGCAGTGCTTTTGTTCAGGGGCAGTTAAAAAAGCTTCCTGTTGTTTTTTTAAGTCCTGGTATTTTGTCAAAACCAGCAATAACTTTTATGAAAGATTTAAAAGGTTTGACTGTTACTAAGCTGTAAAATGGGTGTTAATCTTAGGGATTTGTTAATCCGAAAAGAGATATCTTTTAAGGAGTTAAATGGCAAGGTTCTTTCTGTTGATAGTTTTAATATGTTATATCAATTTCTTACAACTATCAGGACTGCTGATGGAACTCCTTTGATGGATTCTCATGGTAATGTGACTTCTCATCTGATTGGTTTGTTTAGCAGAACTACTTCTTTTTTGCAAAAAGGTCTTAAGCCTGTTTTTGTTTTTGATGGAGAAAAGCCAAAGTTAAAAACAAAGGAATTAAATCGCAGGAGAGAGCTTAAAGAAGAAGCTCGTGTTAAGTATAAGATTGCTGTTAAAAAAAAAGATATTGCCGCTATGAAGAAATATGCTGGCAGGTTTTCTTATTTGTCTTCTGAAATGGTTGAACAGGCTAAAGAATTGGTTAAATTATTGGGCCTTCCTGTTATTCAGGCTCCTTCAGAAGGCGAGGCTCAGGCTGCTCAGTTGGTTAAGAATAATGATGCTTGGGCAGTTGTTAGCCAGGATTATGATTCTTTGTTGTACGGGGCAGATAGGTTAATTCAAAATCTGTCAATAGCGGGCAGGAGGAAGAAAATAGGTCGTTTGTCTTATCAGAGTGTTAAGCCATTGTTAGTTTCTCTGTCTGAGAATTTGAATAATTTAAAGATTGATAATGAAAAATTAATTGCCTTGTCTATGTTGATTGGTACTGATTATAATCCTAAGGGTGTTAAGGGTATTGGTCCTAAGAACGCTTTGAAATTAGTTAAAAAGCACGATGATTTTGACAAGCTTTTTGAAGAAATTGATTGGGATAAGCATGTTGATGTTCCTTGGACCGAAATCTTTTATTTAATCAAAAAAATGCCTGTTAAAAATAAGTATAAAATAGAGTTTTCACCGCCTGATAAAGAGGGTTTGATTAAGTTTTTAGTTAAGAATCATGATTTTAGTTTAGACCGGGTTAATAATGCCTTGGAGCCGATTATTAAGTTGAATAAAGCAAGAGCCCAGAAGAGTTTAGGTGATTTTTAATGCATTATCTTTAAATAGTATTTGTTTCTTTGGTTTCTCATGGCTAAGTGGGATTTATATTGTGCTAGGGGAATCACAGGTAAAGATCGTAATTTTGACCCTAAACAGATTGAAGCAGGTTTAGAAGTTGGCTTAAATCCTCAGCCGATTATTAGTGGTTATAATCCTGAGTTGATTGATTCTTTTGTAAACTATCTTAAATTAAAGAAAAATAAAGGAATTGATATTAAGTTAACACCCCATGCTAGGAGCGATTTATTAAATGAGCAAGGCGCCAAAAATGAATTAGATGCGCTTGTTGATTTGAATAAAAAATATGGCGGCCAAATAATACAAGAGGTTGTTTTTCATGCAGGAGAAGTTTGTACTGAAAAAGAAGAATTTGAATTAAGGAAAAAATATGGTTTTGAAAAAGGCGCATCTCCTTTTGATTATGAAGAATTCATGAAAAAATTGCGCCGGGCAGAGGAAACTTATAGGATTCTTTTTCAGTATGGAGAACAGAATGGAATTGATGTTTTGGTTGAAAATATTCCTGTAAATCAATTTGAGCAGATTCAAGGCAAGCCAGAAGACAAGTCTGCTGAATTAAAAAAGGATATTCGATGGGTTAATACTCGTTATGTTCCTGATGAAGTGCAGACCGGTCTTTTAGGCAGTTCAAAGGATTTAAAGTATATTTTGGGTATTAAAGGACATGTTTGTATTGATATTGAACATTTGAGTCAAACAGAAGAGTATTTTGCAAAAAATTATGGTGTAGGAATGAATTTTTTGGATTTATCAATAAAGACGCATAAAAAGATTAAGTATGTTACTAGAAATGGAAGGAAATTTAGTTCTATTGAGTTTATTAAATCACTTGATAGTCGAATAAAAATATGCCACTTAGGCGGCCAGGTTTCTATGTTTTATCAAGACGAAGGAATAACAAAGATTGGTTCTCATATGCCGATTACATTTCCAGGAGACCCCAATGCGTTTATAGTTGATGAGAGTTCAAGAAAAGAACAAAACGCGTTAAGAAAAATAAAAATTCCTAAAGATTTGACCGCTTTGCATGAAGCAGGCTGTAGAAAAGCTGTTTTTGAGCTTCACTTAAATGAGTTTTATGGAAAACTTTGGAAAGAAAACATGATAATATCAAAGAGAAATGTTGAGTCGGTTCTTGATAAATTAGATTAATTCTTAGAAACTTATTTAAACTATTTCTTATAAATGTATGTAAAAACTTAGGTGATTTTT
>JAFGHW010000030.1 GCA_016929895.1 Candidatus Woesearchaeota archaeon | reverse complement strand
TTGTTTTTTCCTCTAATCTGACTAGCCTGAAAACAGAAGCTTTTCAGTACAAATGTCGGAGGTGGATTTAACTGATCTGACTTCTTGCAGAGCTTCAGTAAGGCTTAGTGTCGGGGTGAAGATGCTGTTATAAAAAACAGTGTCCTTATATCAGATAGTAGGTAGTATCTTATGCCAACAAAGAGAAGTCCTCGTCGTGGAACCATGCAGTTTTGGCCTAGAAAAAGGTCTAAAAGGCAATATGCTCGTGTTAGGCATTGGCCTCATAGCGATAATACCAAGCCATTGGGTTTTTCAGGATATAAAGTCGGCATGGCTCATGTTTCTTTTACTGATAATCGGCCTAATTCCCTGACAAAAGGGAATGACATTATTTGGCCGATAACTATTATCGAATGCCCTCCTTTAAAAATTGCTTCTCTTGTTTTCTACAAAAAATTCACAAATGGTTTGCGTGCTGTTTCTCAAGTTGTTGCTGAAAAGCTGGATAAGGACTTGGCTAGAAAGATTCCCTTGCCTAAAAAAAGTAAAAATAAGTTAGGGGATATCAAACTCGGGGATTTTGATGATTTAAAATTATTGGTTTTTACTCAGCCTAAACTTACTGGTATTGGCAAGAAAAAGCCCGAACTGTTTGAACTGGCTGTTGGCGGTAAAAAAGAGGATAAATTAAAATTTGCTCATGAAAAGCTTGGCAAGGAAATCTACTTGAAGGACGCTCTTTCAGAAGGGGATTTATTGGATGCTAGAGGTATTACAAAGGGCAAAGGAATTCAGGGTCCTGTTAAAAGATTTGGCGTTGCTATCCGGGCGCATAAGTCAGAAAAGACTGTTCGAGGCCCTGGAAGTCTTGGTGGTTGGGGCAATAATCGTTCTTGGACTGTTGCTCATGCAGGTCAGACAGGCTTTCATCAAAGAACAGAGTATAATAAGTGGTTGCTTAAAATCGGTGATGACCCTGCAAAGATAAATACTCCCGCAGGTTTTAGAAGATACGGCAAAGTAAAAAATCCCTATATTTTAGTCAAGGGTTCTGTCTTAGGGCCTTCTAAGAGATTGATTATCTTTGCTAATGCTGTTCGTCCTGATCCTAAAATATCAAAAGAGGTTCCTGCTATTGCCAAGGTTTACTAAAATGGAATTAAAAATTATGTCTAAAGATAATAAGGAAGCTGGCAAAAAAAAGCTTCCAAAGCAGTTTAGCGAGCCATTTAGATTGGATATTATCAAGAGGGCTGTTGAGGCTATTTTTGGCAATAAAAGGCAAAAGTATGGCGCTAGTCTGCGAGCAGGAAAAAGACATTCAGTTTATATTTCTAAAAAGCGTAGGCGTTTTAGAGGGGTGTATGGTCATAGCAGAACTAGAACTCCTAAAAAAGTTGTGAGCCGAAGCGGTTCTATGTTCAATTGGGTTGGTGCTTTTGCGCCAAATGCAAGAGGAGGCCACAGGGCATTTCCTCCTAAAGTTGAAAAGAATTGGGATTGCAAGATTAACACAAAAGAAAAAAGAAAGGCTATTAGAAGTGCTTTGGCTTCTGTAATGAATAAAGAACTGGTAATTAAAAGAGGTCATAAAGTTCCTGATGCGTATCCATTTTTGATTGCAAACGATTTTGAGTTGATTAATAAAACTAAAGATTTCAGGTCTGCTTTATTAGCATTGGGGTTTAAAGAAGAATTAGAAAGAGCTTCTAAAAAGAAAATAAGGGCAGGCAAAGGAAAGCATAGAGCCAGACCTTACAAAAAAGCAAAAGGTCCTTTGGTTATTGTTTCTGGTAAATGTGATTTGTTAAAATCTGCAACTAATATCGCAGGTATTGATGTTATCGATGTTAAAAATGTTAATGCAGAATTGCTGGCTCCTGGTTGTGTTCCAGGAAGATTGACTTTGCTGACAGAAGAAGCAGTCAATAGAATTGAAAAGGAGGGTTTGTTTGTTTAAAATGGATCCTTTTAGTGTTATTAAATATCCATTGTCTACTGAAAAATCGATTAGGCTTATGGAGTCTGAGAATAAGTTGATTTTCGTAGTGGATGCTAAGGCAAAAAAGCCCGAAATTAAAAGGGCTATTGAGCAGGCATTTAAGGCAAAGGTAATCAAAGTTAATACTTTTATTTCGCCCAAAGGCGAAAAACGTGCATATGTTCAGTTTGCTAAAGATACTCCTGCGATTGATATTGCAACTAATATGGGATTAATGTAAGATGGGAAAAAGAATCATTCAACAAGCGCGTGGAAAGGGTTCTCCTACTTATAGGTCTCCTGGTTTTAGGTTTAAGGCAGATGCAAAATTAAAACCTCTAACAAAAGAATTAGTTCGCGGAAAAATTGTTGATTTGGTTCATTGTTCGGGTCATGGCGCCCCGTTAGTCAGGATTTGTTATGACGACGGCCAGATAGTTTTGTTTGCTGCTCCTGAAGGGATTCGTGTTGGTGATTTAGTTGGTTCTGGTCCTGGCGCTTCTTGCAGTCCTGGCAGTGTGTTGCAATTGAGCGAAATTCCCGAGGGCACTCCTGTTTATAATATTGAATCACAGCCTGGTGATGGTGGTAAGTTTTGCAAGACTTCTGGCTGTTTTGCGAGGATTGCTGCTAAGACATCTACTGCTGTTACTGTTGTTATGCCCTCTAAGAGGCTGAAGAAGTTTAATGTTTCTTGTCGTGCTGTTGTTGGTGTTGTTGCTGGCGGCGGCCGTACTGAAAAGCCTTTTCTTAAGGCTGGCAATAAAATGCATAAGATGCGCGCTAGAAACAAATTATACCCAAGAACCAGTGCTTGTGCTATGAATGCTGTTGATCATCCATTTGGTAATTCACGTTCTGCTAGAAAGGCAAGAAATAAGGGCGCTTCAAAATATGCCCCGCCTGGCAGAAAGGTTGGTTCATTATGGCCTAAAAGAACTGGAAAGAGGAAATAAACATGGCAAAGGAATTTGTATTCAGAGGAAAGAAATTTGAGGAAATAAAGAACATGAACATTAAGGAGTTTGCTGGTTTGTTGACAGCACGTGAGCGTAGAACTTTGATTAGGGGTTTTACTGATGAACAAAAGATTTTGCTTGAAAAAATTAGAAAAAATAGGCCTAAATTACGCACTCATTGTCGTGATATGATTATTGTTCCTGATATGGTTGGTAAGATTATTAATGTGTATAGCGGCAAGACATTCATGCCTGTGAGGGTAGAAAAGGAAATGCTTGGCCATAGGCTGGGCGAGTTTGTTTTGACTAGAAACAAAGTTGCTCACTCTGCGCCGGGTATTGGTGCTACTAGAAGTAGTGCTGCATTATCTGTGAGGTAAATATGGTGTATAAGTATTCAGGAGAAGTTAAGGAGAACTGCGCAAAGGCTGTTGGTGTGTCTTTGCCGATTTCATTAAAGCAGTCTATAATGGTTTGTGCCTCTATCAGGGGCAAGCCTGTTGATATGGTTAAGGAATATTTAGCTAATGTTGCCAAGAAAAAGAAAGCTGTTCCTTTTACAAGATTTAACAGGGATATGGGCCATAGAAGGGGCATGGCTGCAGGTCGTTTTCCTGTTAATGCAGCTAAGAATATTTTGTCTATTCTTGAATCTGCTGAGTCTAATGCACAGTTCAAGGGCTTAAGCACAGGTAATTTGATTATTACACATGCTTCTGCTCAAAAAGGCCCGAGTACTTGGCGTTTTGGTCGTCACAGAAGAAGGAAGGCTAAAAGAACTCATGTCGAGATTATTTTAGCTGAAACAAGGAGTGAACCAAAGCCTAAAAAGGAAAAAACAGGGTCAAAGAAAGGGATTAAAGTTAAGAAGCCAGAAATAAAAAAAGAAGTTTCTGTGAAAAAAATCGAGTCTGAAATTAAAGAACAAGATTTAAAGCAAGAGGTAAAGAATGATTGAAAGAAAATTTGTCAGGGAAAAATTAAAAGAATATCATGTTCAGAATTTTATTTCGTCTACCTTGAGTAATGTTGGTCATTCTCATACCAAGGTTGTGAGGACTCCTTTGGGAGAAAAAATAATTATTTTTGCTTCTAGGCCCGGATTGATTGTTGGCAGAAAGGGCGAAAATATCAAGAAATTAACCGGCACGTTAAAAAGAAGGTTTGATTTTGAAAATCCACAGATTGAAATTTCTGAGGTTGATAACCCTAATTTGGATGCTCAGATTGTTGCAGAACGGATTGCTTCGACATTAGAGCGTTTTGGTTTGCAAAAATTCAAGGGTATTGGTCATAAGACTTTGCAGGATGTTATAAGCGCAGGTGCTTTGGGTATTGAGATTGTTATTTCTGGCAAAATTCCTAGTTCTAGAGCAAAGTCTTGGCGTTTTTATCAGGGATACTTAAAAAAATCCGGAGATATTGCTTTATCAGGTGTTAGAACTGCTTTTGCTACTGCATTAATTAAGACTGGGAGTGTGGGTGTCAGGGTTAGTATTATGCCCAAGGATATCCAATTGCCTGATAATATCCAGGTTAGTGAGGAAATAATAAAGGAAGAAGGGGAAAGCCAAAGATGAAGTTCAAGGATCTTAAATCAATGCCTGCGGCAGAATTAAAAGAAAAAATGGCTCAATTGATGTTAGAATTAACTAAAGAACGAGCTCAGATTGCAACAGGTACTGTCCCGAAAAATCCTGGCAAGGTAAAAGTTACTAGGAAAACAATAGCAAGAATCAAAACTCTTCTTGCTATGGAGGATAAAAAAGCATGACCGTTTGCATTAAATGCGGTTTGCCCAAGGACTTGTGTGTTTGCGAGAGTATTGCAAAAGAAACACAGACCATTAAAGTATGCATTGAGAAGAAAAAATTCGGCAAGATGTATACTGTGATTTCCGGTTTTGATGAAAAGGAAATTGATTTGGATGATCTTGCAAAGAAGCTTAAGGCAAAATTTGCCTGCGGCGGAACTGCTAAGAAAGGCAAGATCGAGCTGCAGGGCAATCATAGGCAAAAAGTCAAGGATTTCCTTGTGAGTATCGGCTTTGCTCCTGAAACAATCATGGTCGAATAAAATGAAGTGGCTTTCAGGTGTTGTCCGCGAGGACTGGATTGGCAGAGAGGTAAAGATTGTTGGTGCCAAGAATAAGGCATATCTTGGCATTGTAGGTGTAGTTATTGACGAGACAAAATATTTCCTTGTCATTAAGACGCCTGAAAAGGTGTTAAAGATGGTTAAGTCAGGAAGTATTTTTGAGCTTTCCTGGAATAATAGGAAAGTCATGGTCAAAGGCGCGGATATCGAGGTTGCGCCTGAGGAACGATTGAAATTAAAGGTGTAGAATATGGAAAAAAAGTGCAATGATGTTCATTGTTCGGTTCATGGTAGCTTAAGCCTTCGTGGAAGAACATTTACCGGTACTGTTATCAGTACTAAAATGCAGAAAACTGCTATTGTGCAATGGGAATTTAAAAGGTATTTGCCTAAATTTGAGCGTTATGAGAAGAGAAAGTCCAAGGTTAAGGTTCATAATCCTGAATGCTTAAATGTCAAGAAGGGGGATATTGTTGAAATATCTGAATGCAGGCCTTTGAGCAAAACAAAGCATTTTGTTATTGTTAAAAAAGTTGGAGAAGATGTGTTGTTTGAAGAAAAGCAGGCGTTGTTAGAAGAAGGCAAGACAAGGTCAAAAAAGAAAGAGCCGGAAAAACAGGAGGCTGAGGTTTAAAATGAAAGCGATTAATGCATCTAAGGTTAGGTCTTTGCCTCATATGTCCAGAATTCCTGTTTGTGATAATTCAGGCGCACGGATTTTGAAGGTTATTAGTGTTATTGGTCATAAAACCAGGAAGGGCAGAGCTTCATCAGCAGGTGTTGGTGATAAAATAATGGCTTCTGTTATTTCAGGAAAGCCGGATATTAGAAAGCAGGTTGTTGCTGCTGTTATTGTTAGGCAGAAAAAAGAATACAAAAGACCTAATGGTATTCGTGTTAAGTTTGAAGATAATGCTGCTGTTGTTATTAAGGATGATTTGGGTAATCCCAAAGGTACTATGATTAAGGGAGCTATTGCAAAGGAGGCAGCAGTTCGTTGGCCGAATTTGGCCAAGATTGCTAGTATAATTGTTTAAAATGAAAAAAATAAGTACGTCATGGAAATCAAGCAAGAGTCCTAGAAAGCAGAGGAAATTTTTGTTTAATGCTTCTTTGCATTTGAAAAATAAAATGGTTGGCAGTCATTTGTCTCCTGACTTAAGAAAAAAGCATAATAAAAGGAGCATTAGAGTTAGAACTGGTGACAAGGTTAAGATTTTAAGAGGCCAGTTTAAGGGCAAAACAGGCAAGATTGAAAGAATTGATACCAAAAAATGCAAGGCATTTATTACCGGTATTGAGACTATTAAAAAGGATGGAAGCAAGGCTTTGTATCCTGTTCATTCCTCTAATTTGTTGATTATCGAGCTTAATTTGAGTGATAAGAAAAGAATCGAGGTTAAAAAATGACTAAATCGCATTTAAAAAGAATTGTCGCGCCAAAAACATGGATTTTGCTTAGAAAGCAGAATAAATTTATTACTCGGCCGTCTCCAGGCGCGCATTCAATGAAATTTAGTATTCCTTTATCATTTTTGTTGAAGGAGATTGGTTTGGCTTCTACTACTGCAGAAGCAAAGAAGATTTTGAATACCAAGACTGTCTTGATTGACGGCCGCAGGGTTAAGAATATTAAATTTCCTGTTGGTTTGATGGATACTGTTAATATTAAAGATGTTAATGGTTTTTTTAGGATTGTGTTAGATATTAAGGGTCGTTTGAAAATTCTTGGTATTAAAGAAAACGAAGTTAGTACTAAATTATCTCGTGTTAATAATAAAACAGTAATTAAAAAATCAAAACTTCAGCTTAATTTGTTTGATGGAAAAAATATTTTGGCGGATGATAAAGAAATTAAAACAGGAGACTCGCTGGTTCTCGAGCTCCCTTCTCAAAAGATTAAAAGTGTTTTGAAATTTGAAAAAAATGCTTTTGTTCTGCTGATTGGCGGCAGGCATATCGGCCAGTTAGGATTTATTGATGATTTTAAAGAAAGCTTTGTTAAAATTAGATCTGAAAAAAATAATTTCAACACACAGAAACGTTTTGTTTTTGTTGTAGGAAAGGATAAGGAGGTTGTTCAGCTGAAATGAATCCGATGCAAAAAGTTAGAATAGAGAAAATTACTTTGAACATTGGTTCTGGTAAAGATACTTCTAAGCTGGATAAGGGTATTTTATTGATTAAGACTATTACTGGAATCACGCCTGTTAAGACGATTACTAAAAAAAGAATTCCTGGCTGGGGTTTAAGACCAGGTCTTCCTATTGGTGCTAAGATTACTTTGAGAAAAAAGAAGGCGTCGGATATTTTAAGGGAATTGCTGAAAGCTAAGGATAATCTGTTGAAGTTGTCGCAGTTTGATGAAGGCGGCAATATTTCTTTTGGTATTCATGAATATATTGATATTCCTGGTATTGCATATAACCCGGATATTGGTATTATGGGCTTGGAGGTTTGTGTTACTTTAGAAAAGCCTGGTTTTAGAATTAAAAGGAGAATGTTGGAGAAGAAGAAGATTCCTAAGAAGCATGCTGTTTCCAGGGATGAGGCTCTGGAATTTATGAAAAATGAATTTGGTATTAAAGTTGTTGAGGAGGGTGTTTGATTATGACAATTAGTGATTGGCGTAAAATGTTTAAGCAATTAAAGGCCAGGCCTGTTAAGCTTAAGAAGTTTATTAAGCATAATGCTCCTAAAAAACGCACCTGTGGCAGAACTACTAAACGCTGCGATATGTGCGGCCGTTATGATGGTATTATCAGTAAGTATGGCCTGGGTTTGTGCCGTATTTGTTTTAGGGAAATGGCTCCTAAAATTGGTTTTAAGAAGTTTAGTTAGGTGGAATAAAAAATGATGAATGATACATTAGCAGTTGCATTGTCTGCGGTTGATAATTATGACCGCGCAGGAAAGAAAACGATAGTTGTAAGTCCTACTTCAAAAGTTATTGAACGTGTTTTGAAAATACTTAACGAACATGATTTTGTTGGCAGTTTTGAAAAAATGTCTTCTGAAAAAGGCGGATTTTTGAAGTTGTATTTATTGGGCAATATTAACAAGTGCGGTGTTATTAAACCTCGTTTTGCTGTTAAAGTATCGGATTTTGAAAAATTTGAAAAAAGGTATTTGCCTGCAAAGGGTGTTGGTTTATTGATTGTTTCAACTAATGAAGGTTTGATGACGCACTATACTGCTTTGGAAAAGAATTTAGGAGGTAGGCTGATAGCTTATTGTTATTAAGATGAAGCAAGACATGCTTGAGAAAATCGAAATTCCTGAAGGGGTATCAGTATTTTTTGATGAGTTTGTTACTGTTAAGGGTCCTAAAGGCGAAGCCAAAAAGAAATTGTTTAACCCTTTTTTGAGCATCAAGCAGGAAGGCAAGGATATTGTAATTTCAGCTAAAAAAGCCACCAAGCGTGAAAAAAAACTTATTTTTACTTTTAGGGCGCATTTGAAAAATATGATAAAGGGCGTTGTTGACCCCTGGATTTACAAAATGAAGATTTGCACAGGGCATTTTCCTATGAATGTTTCAATGCAGGGCAATAAATTGGTTGTTAAGAATTTTTTGGGCGAAAAAGTTCCCAGGACTCTGGAAATAAAGCAGGGTGTTAAGGTTGCTGTTCAGGATAAGGATGTTATAGTCGAAAGTTTTGATAAGGATCTTGCAGGCAATGTTGCTTCAGATATTGAATTGTTATTGACTGTTAAAGGCAGGGATTTAAGAAAATTCCAGGATGGTATATATATTGTCAGCAAGGCAGGGAAGGAAGTAGCAAAATGAGCGAAAAACTTTTGGAAATAAGAAAGAATTTGAAGAAAAAAAGGCCTTCTTTTCATAGAGAAGACTCTCATAAAGTTATCAAGGTTAAAACCAAGTGGAGAAAACCTACTGGAAGGCATAGCAAGGTTAGGCATCAATTAAAGGGTTATGTTAAGCGTGTTGAGCCTGGCTATCGCAGTCCTGTCTTGATTAGGGGCGCTCATAAATCAGGATTATTTCCTGTTATCGTTAGTAACATCAGTGGTTTGAACAGCATTGATAAGGATAAGCAGGGCATTGTCATTGCTTCAGGCATTGGCAAGAGAAAAAAGATTTTGCTGTTAAAAAAGTCTAAAGAACTGGGTCTTACTGTTTTGAATGTTAAGGATATTGATGGCTTTGTTAAGATGGTTAACGATTTTATTACAGCCAGAAAAGAGAAAAAAGAAGTTAGCAAGAAAAAGAAGGAATCAAAGGAAAAAGAGAAAAAGAAAAAGGCTGCAGAAAAAAAGCCCGGACTTGACAAGAAGCTGGAAGAAGAAAAAAAGAAGCAGGAAAAAAAAGAATTAGACAAGACCTTAAGTAGGAGGCAAAAATGAATTTGCAAAAGCGCTTAGCATCAAAGATATTAAAGTGTTCTCCTAAAAGGATTGTTTTTGATACTGATAAGGCTTCTGAAATTAAAGAGGCTATTACTAAATTTGATGTGCGTGGTCTTATCAAGAAGAAAGTTATTGTTAAGAAGCAGATTAGGGGGTCTAGCAAGGTTCGTGTTCGTAAAATAAAAATCCAAAAAAGAAAAGGCAAAAGAAGGGGCGTTGGTTCTAGAAAAGGCAAGGCTTCAGCAAGGGCTGTGCCTAAGCGCGTTTGGATTAATACTGTTCGTGCTCAGCGTAAATTTTTAAATCTGTTAAAATCAAAAAATCTTATATCAAATGCGGATTTTAAAAAAATGTATGCCAAATCAAAAGGCGGATTCTTTAGAAGTGTTTCCCACCTTAAACTATTCATCAACGAGCAGGGTTTGATTAAGAAAAAATAAAATGCCAAGAAAAATTAATACAAGGACTGTGTATTTCAGGCGCAAACGCACTGGCAAGACTAATTACAAATCAAGATTAAAATTATTATTGTCTCGAAAACCTAGATTGGTTGTCCGTAAAAGCTCGAAAAATTTAATTTTGCAGATTGCGGAGTATCATTCTTCTGGAGACAAAGTTGTCCTGTCTGTTCACTCCCGCGATTTGAAACGCCTTGGTTGGAAAGCGAGCGGTAATAATCTGCCTGCGTGTTATCTTTTGGGTAATTTATTGTCTGTTAAAGCCAAGGAAAAGAATATCGGAGAATGTATTCTTGATATTGGTATGGCGCCTTCTGTTAAGGGATGCAAGCTGTATGCGGTTTTAAAAGGTCTTGTTGATGGTGGTTTTAATATTCCTTACTCTGATTCTATTTTTCCTGATGAGAAGAGGGTTAAGGGAGAGCATATTGCAGGATTGGCAAAGAATTTAAAAGCTGATGAAACACGGTTTAAAAAACAATTTTCTTTGTATTTGAAGAACAATCTTGATCCTGAATTTTTACCTGTTCATTTTGACGAGATTAAAAATAAGATAAGAGGCAATGTATAATGGCTAAAGAAGAATTAGAAAAAGAAAAAATTGAGAAAACGCCTGACGAAAAGCAGGAAACAATCAAAAATGGAGATATAGAGGAGGATATTGTTCTTGATGTTGAAAAAGAAGTTATTACAGATATTCCTGTTAAAGAGGATATAAAAAAAGTTAAGTCCACAGAGCGTGTCAGTATTGATGACTGGAAGCCTAAGACATGTATTGGTAAAAAAGTTAAAGCCGGCGAAATTAAGGATATCGATGAAATTTTAGATTCTGGCCAGATTATTTTTGAGCATGAAACTGTTGATGTTTTAATGCCCAGCGCCGAATCTGATTTGTTATTAATCGGCCAGGCAAAGGGTAAATTTGGCGGCGGCCAAAAAAGGGTTTTTAGGCAGACGCAGAAAAAAACTCCTGAAGGTAATAATCCTAGTTTTTCTTGCATTGCTGTTTTTGGGGATAAAAATGGTCATGTTGGTGTTGGTCATGGCAAGAGCAAGGATACTGTTCCTGCCCGCGAAAAGGCTTTGCGTAAGGCTAAAGAGAATATAATTAAGATTCGCAGGGGGTGTGGTTCTTGGGAATGTGGCTGCAAGACTCCGCATTCTATTCCTTTTGCTGTTGAAGGTAGTTGCAGTTCTGTTAAGATTAGATTAATGCCTGCTCCTAAGGGTAAGGGTCTTATTGTTGAGCCTGAGTGCGCAAAAATTTTGAAAATGGCGGGTGTTCAGGATGTTTGGAGCAAGACTTTTGGTCAGACCAGAGTAAAGCTTAATTTAATCGGCGCTTGTATTAATGCATTGAATAATCTGAATAAGGTTAAGATTACATCTAAAATGTCTGAAAATGTTGGCCTGATTGAAGGGAGTGCAAAAAAAGATGAGTAAGATTGCTGTTGTTCGGGTCAGGGGTCTTGTGAAGATTCGTAAGGATTTTGTTGATACATTAAGAATGCTTAATCTTGATAAAAAAAATCATTGTGTTATTGTAGAGAATAATTCTAATAATATGGGCATGATAAAAAAAGTCAAGGATTTTGTTGCTTGGGGCGAGGTTAATGAAGAAACCATTGCTTTACTAGAATCCAAGAAAAAGGGCAAGTTTTATTCTTTGCAATCGCCTAAAAAGGGTTTTGGCCGTAAAGGAATTAAGATGCCTTTTAGCAAAAGCGGCGGTCTTGGTTATCGCGGTGTTAAGATTAATGATTTACTAAAGAGGATGATTTAATGGTTGTTAAAAAACGTAGAAAGTTCAGGAGAAAACGTGGCTCAAGAGAGTGCGGCTGGGGTGTTTTTCATAGAGGCAAGGGTCATAAGGGGGGCTGTGGAAAAGCAGGTACTGGCAAAAGGGCCAAGGCTAAAATGCCTATGCAGGGCAGATGGAGTATTCAAAAGCAGGGAAAATATGGGTTTAAGTTTAAGGGAAAATCTATTGTTGAGGTTCCTATAAATTTGAAAGTTGTTGAGGATAAATTAAATTCTTGGATTAAAAATAAAAAAATTGTTAAAGAAGGCGATGCATTTACTGTTGATTTGTCTAAGTTGGGATTTAATAAATTATTAGGCTCTGGCAAGGTTGTTCATAAGCTTAAGATTATTGTTGATTTTGCTTCCAAAAGTGTTGTTGAAAAAGTTAAGGCTAAAGGCGGGGAAGTTGTTTTGCCTCAGCCCGAGTGAGGTTTGGATTTATGTCTTTGTGGAAATCAATAATCACAAATTTGCCTGAAGTTGCAGGTCCTACTCAGAAAAAGCTTTCTTTTAAGGAAAAATTAAAATGGACTTTGATTGTTCTTGTTTTATTTTTTGTTTTAGGCATGGTTCCTTTGTTTGGTCTCGGTCAAAATGCTTTGCAAAGATTTGAGCTGTTGTCTGTTATTCTTGGGGCTCAGATGGGTTCTATTCTTAGTTTGGGTATTGGTCCTTTGGTTACTGCGAGTATTGTTTTGCAGTTATTGAATGGTTCTGGTATTTTGAAGTTTGATTTAACATCTAAAGAGGGCAGACAGAGTTTTCAGGGTTTGCAAAAGGTTGGCGCGATATTTTTTATTATTTTTGAGGCGGCGATTTATGTTTTTATGAGTGGTTTGGCCCCTCCTTTGGAATTGCAGGGCACTGCTATGTATTTTCAGTTAGAATTAATTTTGATTTTTCAGTTGATTTTGGGTGGTTTGTTGATTATGTTTATGGATGAGGTTGTTAGTAAGTGGGGTTTTGGTTCTGGTGTTAGTTTGTTTATTGCTGCTGGTGTTTCTCAGTCTGTTTTTATTCGTGCTTTAAGTCCTTTGCCTTCTCCTACTAATCCAGGTATTGCTACTGGTGCGATTCCTGCTTTGTTTCAGAGCTTGAGTGCTGGTGACCCTCAGACTGCTGTTTTAATGATTGCTGGTGTTGTTGCTACTGTTGTTGTTTTTGTTATGGCTGTTTATGGTCAGGCTATGAAGGTTGAGATTCCTTTGTCTTTTGGTCGTATTCGTGGTCATGGTATTAGGTGGCCTTTGAGTTTTATTTATACTTCTAATATTCCTGTTATTTTGGTTGCTGCTTTGCTGGCTAATTTGCAGTTGTGGGCTCGTTTAATGCAGAACTGGGGTTTTCCTTTGTTAGGCAAGTTTAGTGGTAATACTCCTGTTTCTGGCTTGGTTGCCTGGATTGGTTCTCCTGATATTGTTGGCAAGATTATTCGCGGCAGTATTTCTTTTGCTGATTTTGGTCATGGTTTGATTTATGGTTTGATTATGCTTGCTGGTTGTGTTCTTTTTTCCTGGTTTTGGGTTCAGACTTCTGGAATGGATGCCAAGTCTCAGGCAAAGCAAATTATGAGTTCTGGTTTGCAGATTCCTGGCTTTCGAAAGGATGAAAGGGTTTTGGAAAGATTACTTAAGAGATATATTACTCCTTTAACTGTTATGGGCGCTATTGCTGTCGGTATCTTGGCTACTGCTGCTGATTTGTCTGGTGCTTTGACTTCTGGTACTGGTTTGTTGTTGACTGTTATGATTGTTTACAAATTATATGAGGAAATTGCAAAACAGCACATGATGGACATGAATCCTATGCTAAGAAAATTTATGGGAGGAAGTGCATTTTGAAATCGCTATTTATGGGATTGAACGCAGTGAAATCCCATCATGTAGACGGGTTTCGCTCAAACCTTTTCAAAGGTTTGATGGACATGAATCCTATGTTAAGGAAATTTATGGGCGGAGGGGCTACTTTTTAAAATGGGTTTTTTTAGTTTTTTAGATCCTGCGCTTAATTTTGTATTCGGCCCTTTGCTTAATCTTCCGCCTTTTTGGAGTATTTTGATTATTTCTTTTATTATTTCTGTGATTATTGTTTTGGTTTACAAGTTTTGCACCAATCAAAAGGTTATGAAGGAATTAAAAGATGAAACAAAGGCTTTGCAAAAGCAGATGAAAGAGTTAAAAGATAACCCCTCTAAGGCTATGGAGGTTCAGAAAAAGGCTATGCAGACTAATATGCAGTATATGATGAAGAGCATGAAACCTACTTTAATTACTTTTATTCCGATTATACTTATTTTTGGATGGCTTCAAGCTCATTTGGCTTTTGTTCCTATTTTGCCTGACCAGGATTTTTCTATGACTATTGAGTTTGACAAGGGTGTTTCAGGCAACATTATTGCAGAGGTTCCTTCTGGTATTGAATTGTCAGGTCCTTCTTCTAAAGAAATTTCAGATAGCAAAGTTGTTTTTACAATGCGCGGCAAGGAAGGAGTTTACAAAAGCCCGCCTGTTGAGTTTACTGTTGATTCTAAAACATATTCAAAGCCTGTTATTATTACTTCAGAGCCAGAATATGTTCAGCCTTTTCTTTCAGTTAAAGATGGCATTGTTAAATCAATAACCACCAGCAATGAAAAAATGAAGATTCTTAATATATTTGGCTGGAAACTCGGCTGGCTAGGTACGTATATTATTCTTGCAATTGTTTTTAGTATGATTTTGAGAAAGTTGTTAAGGGTTTACTAGATTTGGTGGTTTTATGAGTTTTAATATAAATGAGTTAGCTAAAAAAATATGGGATTATCATCATGTGCATCATAAATTGGAGAAAGTTGATTGTATTCTTGCTTTAGGAAGTAATGATCTGCGAGTTGCAGAACGTGGAGCTCGATTGTTTCTTGATGGTTTGGCGCCTTTGCTTATTTTTTCTGGCGGAGTTGGAAAATTAACTCCTGCTTCTTGGAATAAACCAGAGGCTGAGATGTTTGCTGATGTTGCTATTAAAATGGGGGTTCCTAAGGATAAAATTTTAATTGAAAATAAATCGACTAATACAGGAGAGAATATTCTGTTTACAATGGATTTATTAAAAGAAAAGGGTTTAAATCCTGAGAGTTTTATTGTAGTTCAAAAACCCTACATGGAACGCAGGTCTTTTGCTACATTTAAGAAACATTTGCCTGATAAGAAATTGATTGTTACTTCGCCTCAAATTTCTTTTGATAATTACCCAAATGAAATGCTCAGCAAGGATATGATTATTAATATTATGGTTGGTGATTTGCAAAGAATTAAAATTTATCCTGCCAAGGGTTTTCAAATTCCGCAGGATATTCCTGATGATGTTTGGTCTGCTTATGAGAAATTAGTTAAAGCAGGGTATACTGAACACATAGTTAAAAACTAATCAAATCGTACTCTCTTTTCTCTATCAAATCTTGGAGAAGCAATTGCTAATAAAGTCATTTTTCCAGAATCTTTGTATTGGGTATTCTTTGGGATAAATACTAAATCTCCTTTTTTGTCATCAATCTCTTCGTCTTCTATGAAAAACTTTCCTTCTCCCTCTAAAATATAATAAGCTACATCGCTTTGTGTATCTTTTCCAAACTTTTGGTCTCCATCTAATTCTACTTTTGCAACTGATAAAGATTGATAATCTTTGGTATTCATTAGATTCTGCACTTTGATTAATCCAAAATTATGTTTCTCTGCTTCATCAGATTTTATATGTTTAAATTTCATAATAGATTAGTTATAGTTAGTTCTTTAAAAAGATTTGGCAACCATAAATTAAGAAAGCGCAACAAGTATTCCTGAACCTGCTATTACTAAAATTAAGCCAATTATTTTCAACAAAGTTATAGCTTCTCCTAAAAAGAATCCTAATAATGCTGCTATAGCCACACTTCCGCCTATGATTACTGGTCCTCCGATAGAAATTGATAATCCTGATCCATATGCTTTCAGAGCAAATACGTCTATTGCTAGTGCACACAATCCTGCTAATGCCGCAAATAATATCCCTTTTGGATGCGTATATAATGTAGTAGATTTTATTTTTGGCAATAAAAGAATTAATCCTGCTATTACTGCGGTAAAAGATACTATTATTGCCCCAAATAAATAATGAATATTACCCGCAGCGCGTTCATGAAATACAGTCCACACTCCAAAGGCTAATGCCGCAATTATCGCAAAGATTATTCCTGGATTCATAAGGAATATCACAGATGGTTGATATATAAATGTTTACTTTTCAA
>JAFGHW010000029.1 GCA_016929895.1 Candidatus Woesearchaeota archaeon | reverse complement strand
ATTAATGAATCTCAAAAAAGATATTTATTCGTTCATAGAATATATATCTCTTTATTTATATAATAATGAATATACTCTAATCTATATATTGCTTTGGAATTCCAGACACTACTGCCAATTAAAAATTATCTTCCAAAGGAAATGCAGGAGTATGAGATAGATATTATAAAAAAGAAAAATATAAATACCCCTGCTTCATTTGGAAAACTGATTAGAATGAACGAAAAAGGGCTGATAAATTTTTTTGAGAAATACCTAACTAAAAAACCACTCTTTAAAAATAAAAGAGCACTACAGTCAAATTATACACCAGAACAAATATTCCACAGGGAAAGACAAATACAAACAGCAGCAAACATACTTGCTCCATGCCTGCGAAAAGAAAGACCATCAAACATATTTATCTATGGAAAAACAGGAACAGGAAAAACACTGTCAGTAAAATACATAACCGAACAATTGCAAAAAACAGCAAAAGAACGCGAACTACCTCTAAAGATAATTTATATAAACTGCAAATTAAAAAAAGTAGCAGACACAGAATACAGGCTATTTGCCCAGCTCATACGCGAATTTGGCAAAACAATACCATCAACAGGACTTCCTACAGATGATGTTTACAATATGTTCTATAGTATATTAGATAAGGAAAAAGTTATACTTATACTTATTCTAGACGAAATAGACCAGTTAGTGGGCAAAGCAGGAGATGAAATTCTATACAATATAACAAGAATCAACACTGAACTAAAAAAATCACAAATATCGCTTGTAGGAATCTCCAATGACTTAATCTTTACAGATACCCTTGACCCAAGAGTAAAAAGCTCATTATCTGAAGAAGAAATAGTATTCCCGCCCTATAATGCATTACAAATACAAGAAATACTAAAGCACAGAGCAGAACAAGCATTTCACGAAAAATCAGTACAGTCAGGAGTAATAGAAAAATGCGCAGCATACGCTGCAAGAGAACACGGAGATGCACGACGCGCCCTGGAATTATTGCGCGTAGCAGGAGAATTGGCAGAAAGAAATGACAATGAACAAGTAAAAATTGAAAACATAGACCAAGCTGAAAATAAAATCGAAAAAGACAGAATTCTAGATTTAGTAAAAACACAACCGCAACAACACCAGGCAACACTCTATGCCATATTCAGCGTGTGCTCGCAAAAAGAAAAACACATATTCACAGGTGAAATATATGAAGTATACCAAAAAATATGCCATCAAATAGGAATACGCCCTTTAACTCAAAGAAGAGTCTCAGACATCATAGCAGAATTTGACATGCTTGGCATAATCAATGCAAAAATAATCTCGAAAGGCAGGTATGGGAGAACAAGGGAAATAAGTCTGGCAGCAACAGAAACCCTAAAACCAAAAATAAAAAAAATACTAGACGAAGAACTCGGACTAGCTTAAAATTTTTCATAAAATGGGATCAGACGCTAAAAAGAAGGAGATAGTATCATATTTATTAAGCAAAGGAATGCTAGTAAAACCGGATTTTTTGCAAAGACTGGCCAATGAACAAGAACTTGAAACCATATACCAACAAGTACAAGCAAATGACTGCCCTGACAACATAATAACAGAACAAAAATCAAATATAAAAATACTCTTTAGTTATGCAAAACAATCCAAAAAAAGAACAATACAAGACTTTGTAGATTATTATAACGCACGATACAAAGCAATAGAAAAAATATTACAAAACAGACAGGAATTAAATTTATTAACATCAATAGGACGATTAGTAGGAAAACAAGACCGAGAAAATATTTCAGTAATTGGAATGATAAAAGACAAACAAACTACAAAAAATAACAACATAATCTTTGAAATAGAAGACCCTACCGGAACAATCAAGGCCCTAGCATCAAAAAACAAACCAGAAACCTGGGAAAAAGCAAATGATTTAATTTATGATGAGGTAATAGGATTAACAGGAACTACTGGAAATAATATAATTTTTGCAAATAATATAGTTCTGCCTGAAATACCAATCATAACCGAATTAAAAAAATCTCCAGAACAAGGATATGCAGTAGTATTAGCAGATTTTCATTTGGGCTCTCAGTATTTTTTAGAAAAAGAATTTAAAAAATTCTTATTATGGATAAAAGGTGAATCAGGGAGCGAAGAACAAAAAGAAATAGCACAAAAAGTAAAATACATATTCATAATTGGAGACTTAGTTGCAGGAGTAGGAATATATCCAAAACAAGAAGACGAACTAATAATAAAAGATGTATATGAACAATTTAGGGTTTGCGCAGACTTACTAAAACAAATACCATCGCACATACCATTGATAATATGCCCAGGAAACCACGACCCAGGAAGAATATCAGAACCACAACCACCGATACCAGAAGAATATGCAAAACCGCTATATGAAATGAAAAATACAATAATGGTAAGCAATCCAGCAATAATCAACATACATTCATCTCAAAATTTTCCTGGATTTGACATTCTGATGTACCATGGGTATAGCTTTGATGAATATGCAGCACAAGTGCCATCAATAAGAGCCAATGGAGGATATGACAGAGGAGACCTAATAATGAAATTCCTATTGCAAAGAAGACACCTGGCGCCATCACACACATCAACACTGCATATACCTGACCCTCACTGCGACCCTTTAGTTATAGAAAAAATACCTGACTTTTTTTTAACAGGACACTTGCACAAAACAAGCGTGGCAAGTTATAGAAATGTAACAATGATATGCGCAAGCTGCTGGGAAAGCAAAACAGCATTTCAAGAAAAAACAGGACACAATCCAGAACCATGCAGAGTTCCAATCATAAATCTACAAACGCGAAACATAAAGATAATGAGGTTTTGAATGGTAGAAGCAAGCACTTCAATGCAAAAATACTTTGAAAGCTTAAAAAGAGAAGTAAACAGGCAGCACACAATAGCTTCTAAAGCGCGAAAAAAAGGATATGACCCATCTGAAGAAGTAGAAGTAAAACTTGCAGAAAACATGGCAGAAAGAGTAGTAGGATTAATCTCAGTCATAGCACCCCAAATAGCCGGAACAGGAGTAGTAAAAAGAATCATAGACCTAGAAACACAATATGGAACGCTAGACTGGAGAGTAGCATTGCAAATCGCCCTAGAAGTAGCGCAAGAAAAATTCTGCAAGTTCAAAGACAAAAAAGAAGCGATAGACATAGGAATAAGAACAGGATTTGCATACAGCACAGTAGGAGTAGTGAGCTCACCATTAGACGGATACATAGGATTTGACATTAAAAAAAGAATGGACAACAGAGGAGAATACTTCTGCGTCAATTATGCAGGACCAATAAGAAACGCAGGAGGAACAAACGCAGCAGTATCAGCACTAATCGCAGACCATGTAAGAAAAAAAATGGGATATGATGTATATGACGCCCAGGAAGTAGAAATCAAAAGAAGCATATCTGAAATAAGAGATTATGACGAAAGAATAGCGCCAAGACAACACAAACCAAGCGATGATGAATTAACATTTTTATTCAAAAACATACCAATAGAAATAGGAGCAGACCCTTCTGAAAAAATAGAAGTATCAAATTACAAAGACCTGCCAAGAATCCCAACAAATCTAATACGAAGCGGATTTGCACTAATGTGCACAGATTGTATACCGCTAAAAGCACCAAAACTATGGAAGCAATTAAGCAAATGGGGAAAAGATTTTGGCATGGAACACTGGAATTTCTTAGAAGAGTTCATAAAAATCCAAAAAAAAGGCAAGGCAAAAGGAAAAGGAGGAGTAAAACAACAAGACACATCAAAAATACAGCCTGACTATGGCTTTATAGCAGACCTTGTGGCAGGAAGACCTGTATTTTCACATCCTTTGCGCTCAGGAGGACTAAGACTAAGATACGGAAGATGCAGAACCTCAGGATATTCTGCGTGCGCAATACATCCAGCCACAATGCAAATAAGCAATGAATATCTTGCTGTAGGAACACAAATTAAAATAGAAAGACCAACAAAAGGATGCGCATTAACATCATGTGATTATATAGACGGCCCAATAGTCAAACTAGAAAATGGAGCAGTACTTTACATAGATACACTGCAAAAAGCCAAAGAACTAAAAGGAAAAATAAAAGAAATACTATATTTTGGCGACATTCTAATAAGCTATGGAGACTTTTTTGACAGAGCACACCAACTAATCCCGGCAGGATACTGCACAGAATGGTGGCAAAAAGAATTAGAAAAATCAATAGTCAACACATTTGGATCACTTGACTTAGAAAAAACAGCAGAACTAACAGAGATGCGCGCAGACAAAATAAATAAATTATTAGAAAGTACAAAAACAAAAATAAACGCGCACACAGCAATAAGTATAGCAAAAAAACTACGAATGCCCCTGCACCCCAACTACACCTATTATTGGAGCGAAATAAGCATGGATGAATTATTAAACTTGCTTGAACTGATGAAAACAGCAAAAACAATACAAAATGAGCAAGGAATAATAGAAAAACTAGTCCTAGCAAACAAAAAAGAAGAAAAAAGAACACTAGAACTAATAGGAATACCGCACATAGAACCAAACAAAGAATTTATAGTCATTGAAAAAGAACATTCACAAGCGATAGCAACAACATTAGGGTATACAGAAAAAGGAGCTGCGGCGGCAAAAGATATTGCACAACAAAACACAAGCAAAACATCACTAGAAATAATAAACATAATTTCTCCTGTTATTATCCGCGACAAATCAGGAATATTTATCGGAGCAAGAATGGGGCGGCCAGAAAAAGCAAAAATGAGAAAATTAACAGGAAGCCCACAAGTATTATTCCCTGTAGGAGAAGAAGGAGGCAAGTTTCGATGTTTTCAAAGCTGCCTAGAAGCAGGAAAAATAGAAGCAGAATTTCCTGCCTATTACTGCCAGAAATGCAAAACACAAACAATACTCTCGGTATGCCCTGACTGTTATAAAAAAACAATTAAAAAACATTACTGCAAAACCTGCCGGTCATTAAAAGACAAAAAAGAATGCGCGCAACATGGAGAATGCACTAGTTATTACAGGCAAACAATAGACATTCAAACAATCTTCAATTCATGCCTAAAGAAATTAAATATGAAAAACTATCCAGAATTAATAAAAGGAGTAAGGGGTACAGTAAACAAAGAACACACACCCGAGCATTTGTCAAAAGGAATACTGCGCGCAAAATATGAAATCTATGTTAACAAAGACGGCACACTACGATATGACATGACTCAACTCCCAATAACACATTTCAAACCAAAAGAAATAGGAACTCCAGTACAAAAATTAAAAGAAATAGGTTATATCCAAGACATATACGGCAAAGAACTGGTTAAAGATGACCAAATCTTAGAATTAAAACCACAAGATATAATCCTGCCAGACTGTCCTGTATCGCCTGACGCAGGAGCAGGAGAAGTGCTATTAAAAACAACGCGATTCATAGATGACTTGCTAATAAACTTTTATGGTCTAGCCCCTTATTACAACGCCAAAACCCCAATTGATTTAGTAGGGCAATTAATGCTATGCCTAGCACCGCATACATCAGCAGGAATAATCGGCAGACTAATAGGATTTACAAAAACACAAGGATTTTTCGCGCATCCGCTGCTTCATGCAGCAACCAGACGAGATTGCGACGGAGACGAAGCATGCGTTTCGTTATTAATGGACGTATTTCTAAACTTTTCGCGAAGCTTTTTACCAGAATCACGCGGGTCAACAATGGATGCACCACTAGTAGTAACCACCATCTTAAACCCAGCAGAAGTGGATGACATGGCATTTAATATAGACACAGCATCAGGTTATCCATTAGAATTATACGAAGCAGCACTTCAATTAAAAATGCCGTGGGACATAAAAATAAAACAAATAGGGCGAACATTAGGAACCATAAATCAATACGAAGGAATGATGTTCACGCAAGACATAACAGACTTAAATGAAACAGTTCTCTGCTCAGCATACAAAACACTGCCGTCAATGGAAGACAAGCTAAAAGGACAAATGGACCTGGCAGAGAAACTGCGCGCAGCAGATACCACTGATGTTGCTCGCCTGGTTATTGAAAAACATTTTTTAAAAGACACAAAAGGAAACCTGCGTAAGTTTTCAACACAACAATTCAGATGCGTAAACTGCAATGAAAAATTCCGCAGACCGCCTTTATCCGGCAAATGCAAGTGTTCTAAAAGTAAAATCATATTCACAATCTCAGAAGGAAGCGTGGTTAAATACTTTGAGCCAACAGAAAGCTTAGCAAACAAATACAATGTTTCACCTTACCTGAAACAGACAATTGCCTTGCTAAGACAAAGAATAGAAGGGGTATTTGGACGAGAAAAAGAAAAACAAATGGGATTAGGAGAATGGTTTGGGTAGGAAAATGCAAGATGTTAATTCAGTAAAATCACAAATAGAACAAGTAAATATAGCATATTTATGCAAGAATTTCACTTTGATACCATTTTCGTATGAAATAATTCAAGAAGAAGGAGTAAAACCTGATTTATATGGGCCGGGCGAAAATGGAAAACCCCAATGCATATTTGAACTAAAATCAAGAACATATCCTAAAAATCAAACAGGAAGAATAAGACCCAAAACAGACTACGAATGGTGGAGAGCAGATGCTCAACAGATTAGAGACTATGAAACACTTGCAGAAAAATTAGGAATAGACCTGGTTTGGGTATTTGTGTTATCATACGTATCAAAACCATTAACCCGAACTGATAAAATATCTGAAACAATAATCAGAGAAAGAGAAATTTATATTGTTCCATGGAAAGTACATGAACTAGTATCAATTACTCCAAAGCGAGGTGTTAAGAACATGGGGCTCTCTAAAATAAAAAAACAATACAAATTTATATATCAAACTGTTAAAAAAGGAAAATTATTAATAGCAAAAAACATAGAAGAAAGAGTTAAAGAATTTTTTGATTAAAAAATGACAGATAAACCTCGAGTAGGAACAGGATTTGGAGTGATGATTTTACGAGATGGAAAAGTTTTACTTGGCAGAAGACACGAAGATCCTGAAAAGGCATCAAGTTTATTAGAGGGAGCAGGAAAATGGACGATGCCTGGAGGAAAACTAAAATTTGGAGAAACATTTGAACAAGGAGCAACAAGAGAAGTTAACGAAGAAACAGGAATAAATGTAAAAAACATAAAAGTAATCGCAATTAACCAAGATATCATAGAAACAGCGCATTTTATTACAATCGGACTATTATGCGAAGAGTTTGAAGGAGAGCCTTCTGTAATGGAACCAGATGAAATAACAGAATGGAAATGGTTTTCTCTTGATGAATTGCCAAGCCCTTTATATTTTCCCAGCGAGAAGTTGTTGGAGAATTATAAAATTAAGGAGTTTTATGTTAGGAAAGAGTGAGTTATTCTCCTTTTCTATCCTCAATAAGTTCTATATCTGTAAGAGCAACCAGTTTATGGCATGTATTCCTTGGAATCTCTATCTTTATTGGAGCTTTGACTGTTTTTGTTTTATCGCCAATAGTTAGTTTGGCTTCTCCTTTTACTAAATAAAGAACTTCTAGATCTTCATGAGAACGATTTGCATTAATAGTGGCTTTTTTTCTAAAAAGAAATTTTACTTTATCACAATTATACATTATTCCTCTTTCATCAGATTTAATTATTTCTAAATCTTTAATATTCATTCTTCTACCCATGCTCAATAGCTGCCTGGGCATGAGGAATGCCTTGAACATTAATAACCTGTTCTTTTTCAATCAGACCTTCTTCAATACCTAAACTAACAGAAATAGTTCCAACCAAGTTAACAATATCTGCATTTCTAATCATGTCGCCAACTAATTTCTTGTCGCTATATTTATCACCGTTATAAAAATCAGAAGTTAAATCCAACTGCAAATTACCCTGCTCAAACTTTTTGCCCAAAAGTTCATCATCGCAAACAGCAACAATGGTTCTTCCATCTTTCTTATGTACTTTAACAATCATTGTTTATACCTTAGACTTAACAGGCTTTTTTGCACCGCAAGCAGTGCATTTTAAAAACATAAACTCCCCTTCTTTTATCAATTCAGTATCTGGCTTGCTGCAAGCAGGACACAAAACAAACTCATAAGCGTACTGCCTAATCTTTTCATTAATCCTAGAAGCCGGAACCTTGGCTCCTAAAACAAGTAAACCAGATTTTTTAATCTCACCAGGAGTAGCCAGTTCTCTAAGAATAAACTTAAGCAAATGCTCAACAGGCCTGCGCAAAGTATGAGCAACCTGCTGAAAATTAGAAATCACAGTTTTATTACCCTGAAAATGACCCCTAATCTTAGGAATCTCAAAACGTTCTTTTTCAAAAACAGACTCAGGCAAATTTTCCCTAGCACGTTTTAACAAAGCTTCGTATTCCATGCCCGAATAGAATGCTTCATTATTTATAAAGGTATTTGTTAGCAAAAAAACAAAAGATATATAAATAAAAATCCCGACTAAACAAAAAATGGTGTTAGAAGCAATAACCAATCCTAAAATAGCAGCAAAAAGGCCATGGACGCAAATAATAATCGGATTTCTATTTGCAAGCGCTGCTTTATTTTTGAGCTTATGGATATTCGAAGAATATGCAAGCCTTGTAATGGTATTTTTAACAGTAACAGCTGCATTACCATTATTTTACGCAACAATGAAAGTAGAAGAATCAAAAGACTCAACAATAATCGGAGAAAAAACACTATTAAAAGAACATGCTCATGCATTGAGATACTTATTTTATGCATTTGTGGGATTTTCGATAGCATACACATTATGGTATGTAATACTGCCAACAGGAATGAGCAACAGCCTATTCAAAGTACAAACACAAACAATAACCAATTTAAACCAACATGTAACAGGACACGCAGCGAAAATAACACTATTAAACAAAATCTTTCTAAATAATGTCAAAGTGATGATTTTTTGCGTATTATTTGCCTTTATTTATGGAACAGGAGCATTATTCATTCTAGCATGGAATGCATCTGTAATAGGCGCGGCAGCAGGAAACTTTATCAGAACACACGTAGCAAGTTATGCAGACGCCACAGGCTTTGCAAAAATAGGAGCATATTTTCACGGCGCATCATTAAGCGTATTACGATATTCTTTGCATGGCGTACCTGAAATAATGGCATACTTTGTTGCAGGACTGGCAGGAGGAATATTATCTGTGGCGGTCATTAGAAAAGAATACAAAACAAAACAATTTGAAAAAATATTATTAGATGCATCAGATTTAATACTAATATCTGTGTTTATATTGTTTATTGCTGCTCTATTAGAAGTGTTTATCACACCCGTATTCTTTTAATTATTCCAAAATCTTTAATTTGCCAGGACTAACCTCAAAAACATCTCCGTTCTTCATCAAAGAAAGAATAATCTTTTCAGATTCCTGCGAAGTTTGCTTAATAACCTCATCAAAATCCGCACCATTACCAGTATCTAATTCTTTAATTTTATTAATCACATCTGCATTGCCGCCCGATACAAACTCCTCTTCAACAATAGCGCCAGAATCTATTTCTTCCTCTTGCTGAATTTTTTCCTGGCTTTTGATTTCCTGAACTTTATCTGGTTTCTTTCTTTGCTGCAATTCTAATTTTCTCACTTCTAACCACTTAGGATTGGTAATCTTCTTTATTATTTCAGGCAAAACATAAATCTCAGAACCAAACTCCCTGGGCCTTCCAATAATCAAAATGCAATCACCAATATTCAAAGAAGCCAGAACCTCATTCTGCTCAAATGCCCTAATAGACACCTTGCCAGAACCGTCATCAATAAAAACAGACTGAAAACCAGTATCTTCACCAACACTAACAACAACACCCATTAAATTAACCCTCGAAACCTTAGAGCCATCATCCAATAAAACATAATTAGGCAACATACCGTCCTGCTTAACATAAGTACTGCTCAAAAGACTGCCAATACTCACCTTGACAGCAGTCTGTCTTTTTTGTATCTCTACCAAACAACCACCCACACATATAGTTTAATATCTTATTTAAATAGATTTATATTCTGCAAAACATTTAAATAATTGGCTATCAGAAGAAAAAGAATGGTTGATTCCACACTTAAAAACTACGTAAAAACAACATTAAAACAAGGATATGCTATAAGCGCAATACGAACAAGACTAATACAATCAGGATATTCTAAACAAGAAATTAACACAGCGATAAAAGAAGCAACAGGAAGAAAAATAATCAGCACAAAAGCATTATTAATAGCTGCTGTTGTAATTGTAGTTCTTATATTAGTAGTAATAATTAGTTTAAAAGTCATTACACCATCAGCAAAACAAATCTACATATCAACAACACCATTAGTAAGCACAGTAATACCAGGAGGAAAACTCACATTTGTAAACACACTAACAAGCTCAACATCAAAAACAGTAGAAGCAGAACTAAAACACCAAATAATATACAAAAAAACTGGCAAAACAATTGGAACTAAAACGGAAAAAGTATCTGTCAGCAAAAAAAGCTCAACACAAACACAAATAACACTGCCATCAGAAACATTATCAGGAGAATATGAAACAATAACAACACTAACACACAAACAAGGAAGCAAACAAGCAAGTTTTAATTTCATAGTTGAACAAAAAACCAGCCTGCCAACACCCTCTGTTGAAGAACCCTCTGCAGAAGTATCTCTTTTATGCCCAACAGGATGCGATGACTACAATGCATGCACTATTGATAACTGTGTTTCAGGAATATGCGAGCATATAGAAATAATTCCCTGCTGCGGAAACGGAATCTGTGAAGCAGGAGAAGACGCTTACAGTTGTTCTTTAGACTGCGGAACACAAACAGAAACAAGCACAGAAACAATAAACCAAGCAATAAAAAAAGCACGAACAGACCCGCAAACAGCAACAATGCTATGCAACTCATTGCCGTCTGTAACAGATGCTGATGATTGTTTTAATACACTAGCAGAAAAAACAAGCAAATATGAGTTCTGCGAATCAATACAAGAAGACGAACTACAATCATCATGCCTGTTAAACTTTGCATTAGCAGGAAATTACGATGTTTGTGATAAAATAGATGACCCATATTATTTGCAATCATGCTATTCATTAGAAAGACAGGCAAGTCTGCAAGGAATTGCGGTTCAGTTTTCTTAAATCCTACTAATAAACCCATGCCTTGGCTCAAAGATATCTCCGGAGTTTTTAAGCTTTTGAATAACTTCTTCGACTTCAGCTTCTGAAAAATTCTTTTCCTTAGCAGCAGAAACAACATCTTCCAAAGGAATAGTCTTGCCTAATTTATTCTCCAAGTCCACTAAGATTTCTTTTATTGCAATAATCTTATTTCTCTGCGAAGCAGGCATAGACGTAGCGATCCTGTCAATATCAATAGTTCCTGTTTCTTCATCATAAGCAATCTGCCTTAAACAATAATCCAACAATTCAACAGCATTCTGAGCATCCTTCTTGCTGACCTTATCACTTAATCTCAACTTAGCATAAGCCTCAGATAACCTAACCAAACCCTCTAACTGGCGAGCAGAAATAGGAACAGATTTTAAACCCTTATCAGAAGCAGAAGAACGCATCTTGATATAATAGTCTCTTAACTCCTCGACAGCAGAATCAGTAAGTTTAGGCTTAAAATTCAAACGAACATAAGACAGATACTTGCGCAACAAATTAGTATCTAATTCCTGAGTAGTCTTGTTAGACTGATGCATGCTCAAAATAAACTTAGCCATTTTCTCATCTTGATCCTTATTAGGTAAATCCTTAATAGCAAAAATCAAATCAAAACGATTAATCAAAGTAGAAGGCAAATTAATCTGATTAGCAACAGTATCAAAAGGGTCAAATCGCCCAAACTTAGGATTTGCAGCAGCCAAAACAGCAGTCTCGCATCTTAAAGTGGCCTGAATATTAGCTTTACTGATACTGATAGACTGTTGCTCCAATGCCTCATGCATTGCCCATGCATCTTCTTTAGTCATTTTGTCTAATTCATCAATCATACACACTCCTTTATGCGTAAGAACCAAAGCACCTGCTTCTAAAGACCAACCGCCTAAAAATTCATCCTTAACAACAGAAGCGCTTAAACCAGCAGCAGAAGCACCCTTTCCTGTCACATACTTAGCCTTAGGAGCAACCAGGGACATTCTTTTAAGCAGTTGGCTCTTAGCTGCGCCAGGATCCCCTATTAAAAGTATATGCATATCTCCTCTGGTTATAATACCGTCATCCCTAACCTTTCTAACACCACTAGTTAATTGAAGTATAAGTGCTTCTTTAATCTTATCATGGCCGTAAATACTCGGAGCAGCAGAACCAACCAATTTTTTAATCAAATTCTTATCCTTGGCTAATTCTTGAATAATTTTCATCTCCTTTTCAGAAACCAGAATATCAGTAAATTCCTCGTCAATACTAACAACAGAATTGCCCTCGAGCATAATATCAAAATCAGTACTCTGGATGCCTGAATGAGTAAACTTAGGGACTTCCTTAATAGTGCCTGAAACAATAATCCTTGCGCCAGGATTTGTTTTTCTTTCAGACAAAGGCGAAACCAAATCATTTTTTAAAAAAATATTCAATCGTTTAGGCTGAGCTCCACCTTCTATTTGCTCGGGAATTTCTTCTAAAATCAAACCTTGAGCATCCATCAATTCCTTGCTCAACAACCTAAACTTGCCCTTTCTACCGCAAGAACACCTGGAAGGCTCTTTGAATTTTTTATCCAACTGCAATACCGACAAAGTATTGCCGCAAGAAGGGCATTCAAACCTTGCTGCAGTAACTTTTGGACGGACGTCTGTTTTATTCCTAACAATGCCCTCTGTAAATAACAACTTATTCAAATTTTTACTTCTAATATTCCTAATCAATATCTTGCAAGAATCAGGCAAATCAACAAAACGGACAATAAAATTCTTGGCATCGCCAGGCATATCAAATTGCTCAATAGCAATCTCAGCAGCTTTTAAAAATTCCTCAGGAGTTTCTAACAAATAATCAGCCAAATCAGGATCAAACTTAGAAAGCTTAGGAAATTCTGCAACCAAAAACTTTTCATGCTTTCTAATCTGCTCTGAAAGCTCGGCATAATAATTTTTTTCAAAAAAAACCTTAATACGATTTATTAATTCAGTTGCTTCCATTTTTTCTATCAACTCTTTAAAGGTAAACCTAACTTATATTAGTTGTGCTGGGTTGACCAGTGCTCCCACTCTTTTATTTAGGCTTGACTTTTTTAAGCTTTTCAATCAGCTTATCAAGAGCATTATGAACTTCCTGCTCGCTCTTGGTTCCTGTGCAAACAATCTTTCCATTAGAAAACAAAAGGAAAGTCGCCTTAACTTCAGGCATTTTATAAACCAAACCAGGAAATTGTTCAGGTTCGTATTCTGTATTTTCCAATCTCATTGCTAACACATTCAAATTCAAATCCATTCCAACAGAACCTGCTGCAACAATATTCTGAATCTGAAACTCTGGCACGTGCTTGATTTTAACATTAATCTTTTCCAAGCTCTTTATTATCTTTTTCAAAGATTCTGTAACCTTGTCCAAGCTTCTTGCTCCGGTACATACTATTTTACCAGAACTAAAAATTAAAGCTGATGTTTTTGGCTCTTTGATTCTTATAACCAAACCCGGAAATTGCTCAGGATTATACTCTGTATTAGACAAAGTAGCAGCCATTTTTTCCAAAGGAATATCATGGCCTAATGAAGCTGAAACAACAATATTAACAACCCTAATCTCTCTAGCCGTGCTTTTTCTAACAAGCTTTGCAATATGTTTACTCTTTGGCTTAGCAACTTTAGCCTTTTTTTTCTTTTTCTTTGCCATACTTAACCCCCAAATCGCATCATTTAAAAATGATTTATAAATGAATAATTGGCAGGTATTTAAATAGTTTTTGTTATTTAAATATGGATTTTACGGTTATACACGCTGGTTAGTTTCCTATGGAATTCGTTGAAATTCATGATTTATAAGCTTTTAGGAGCTGAAATCGGAAAAAGTATTCATAAATACCCCTTTATTTCCGATGGAAGAATTGTTTTCTATATGGAAGAGAATGTGGTGGGTTGGGTTTGTGTGGAAGAGACATAAAACAAAAATAAGTTTGAGGCAATTTTTATTAATAAGATTTATAAATACAATAAACATAATTAATTTATGAAAAAATCAAGTTTTAAGCAAGGTATGGGAAAGCTTATGAATAAGGGTTATTCAAAGCAGGGCGCTTTTAATAAAATGAAGCAATTAGCTTCTAGAAATAAGTCTAAGTATTATATTGAAATATCTTTACCCTATTGGGTGAAATATGTAGGAGCCATAGTTGTTCAGTTATTTTTAATATTTTGTAAGATCCCTTCAAAAGAAGGCATGCGTATACGTTTAATTGAAACAATATTGCCTTTATCTGCTTCAACTCAGCAGGTAGCTCCGTTTATTAGAATTATAGTATTGCTTCTGCAAATTTATCCTATTTTAATCTTAATAGATTTAATTAGGAAAGCAGTTAAATCACGGAAGTGTTAAAAATCAAAAATAGGAGGATTATGTCCTTTTTAATCATAACATTTATATTTTCGCTAGATTAATGGAAGTTATGCAAGAGGAAGAAATTAAAAACATTTTTAAAAAATTAAAAATCGAATCGGATAAAAAACGGGAAGAATTTTTGAAATCATTAACTTTTAAATCCCGGTGTAATCATCATGAGGAATCTAAATCTCGGTTCACAACAGGTACAAAAAAATGACTAATTGGAATAAAATTCATGATGAAATAGCGGATAAGAGCGCAGTACATGATTTAACGCGGAGAAAATATCTTAAATTATTATCTGAACATACAAAAAGAAATACGATTATTTATTATTCTGCTTGGCTTCAAAAACCAAATACTTCTAGTTTAACGGTAAATGATGAAGATAAAACCGGTTTTATGTCCGTGGTGGACGGCTTAAATGCACAAAAAGGGTTAGATTTATTTTTACATACGCCTGGGGGAGATACTGCAGCTACCGAATCTTTAGTAACATATCTTCGATCCATTTTTGGAAAAAACATTAGAGTAATAGTTCCAGAACTAGCAATGTCCGCAGGCACTATGATTGCATGTGCTTCAAAAGAAATAGTTATGGGAAAACATTCTAGTTTAGGCCCTATTGATCCACAATATATGGGAATTCCTGCGCACGGAATTCTAGAAGAATTTAAAAGAGCTGCGGAGGAAATTCAAACAAACCCTGCAGCGATACATGTATGGCAACCAATAATTGCCAAGTATAATCCTACTTTAATAGGAGAGTGCGAAAAATCAATTAAGTGGTCTGAAGAAATGGTTTCAAATTGGCTTAAAGATTGTATGTTTCATGAAGAAGAACGCAAAGACGAAATTATCAATAACATTATTAAAGAATTAGGAGATCATTCTTTAACAAAGTCGCATGCACGACATTTATCCATAGAAAAGTGCAAGGAGATTGGATTAAAAATTGTAGATTTAGAAAGCGACCCCGAATTAAGAAAATTAGTTTTAGCAGTGCATCATTCGGCAATCCATACGTTGACTGCAACATTAGCTAATAAAATAATAGAAAATCATGAAGGAACTGCGTTTATTAAATTATCTGGAGAGGCGATTAGACAAACATAACTGTTATTGAGTTTTTTGGAAGAAAAAATTCCGAAGCCGACAGTATGAAAATATAAAAATGAAAAAAGGAGATTATCAAGCATATAAGACTCAAGATGGGAAGAAGAAGACCATTCATTCTCGTGTTGGAGAAAAGAAATATGATTATGATAAAATTCCTGCGGATTTTGTAATTCATCATATTGATGGGGATAAGAATAACAATCAGTATTATAATTTAATTCTGCTTCATAAAAAGGATCATAGAAGAATCCATATAGTTAAAAGCTTGGTTATTAAATCTGTGCAACCAAGCAAAGAAAAATTGAAAGAAAAAGAGTCTGAGTAATATTTCATATTACATTAGATTTAAACGAAGTTTTCGAACGTCAGAGAGAAAATTTAGGCAAATCCGGAACCATGGAGGCGAATTTGATGATATCAAAAAATAAAATAAAAAATATGTTCTTATTACAATTAGAACAAAATTCTAAACCAAACAGTGGTGTTAGTCATGGCGCAGATTCTATAATCAAGTCTATGAATAAAGGTAAATTAACAAACGATGAGAGAGATCTTGCTTGGGAAGGTTTTGAAGAGCTAAAAATTGAGGGATTGATAATACCTGATCCTTCTCAGATGCATTCTCCAATGTTCACTAAACTTACAACGAAAGGAAAGACATATGTCGAATCACTTAAATCAACAGGCGACCTAAATTTTGAATCATTCAACGTGGATTTTTCAAAATTAATAAGTGATAATCGATTAAAAGATGCTTGCCAATCAGATTTGGACAGTGGTGAAGAAAAAAAGTATTGGGATGGTGTAAATAATGCTATGAGGCATCTAGAAGTGAGAGTTAGAGAAAAAGCAAACTTACCTAATGACACTGTAGGAGTAGATGTTATGTCAAAGGCATTTAATTTTAAAAATGGTAAATTAATTCTTACTTGTTCTAATACTCAAGAAGAAAAGGAAGGATTTCTTCTTGTTCTTATGGGTTTAATTAAATTTCATCGAAATCTTAAGGCACACAATGAAGGCAAATTATCTAGAAGTGATTCATTAAAAATTGTTGCCTATGTAGATTATATATTGGGAATCATCAAATTGGCAACCAGAGAAAGGACTAGTATGGATGAATTCATTTAACTAATATCAATATTTAAAAGGAAATCAAACCAATCCCTTGCAAACTCCAATATTAGAATTTAGCCATACGTTAGCTGTTGTTGCTTGGTCTGCTACTGGAGGTTCTTTTTCTCCGTATTTATTTGCTCTGCTGAAAATGTTGTAGTGCTGCTGGGCTTTTTCCATAGCAGCATTCATGTTATCCGCCTTAAGGTCATTCCACAAACTAAGCAAAACATCCATTGCCTCTAAATGCAAATCCCAAGACATCAAAACATCAGCACTAATATCAACAATACCCATCTTGCTCCTTTCTAAATCAATTGCCTTGATTCTTTGCAAATTAGTTTTAGCTTTTTTGCCATATGTAATAGAATTATCAAACTTTTCCTTGTCAACTTCATTACCTGCTTTTTCCATATTCAAAGTAAAAGTCTTAATCAAATCCTCTCTTTCAACAGTCAATGTAATAAATTTAGAATAAGTTTCCATACTATTAACACAAGAAGTTATTTTTGCCTTATTAGTAGAATACAAATCAAGTTTAGAAGCAATTTCTTCAGACATAGAAGCATCAGAACCCCCCAAAGTAATACCGGCTTTTTTCTTATTAAAATCAGAAACAATCAAATCAATATTATCAATAGTTTGCTTAGCATTAGAAGCCTTAGACTCAATCTTAGAAACAACTCCAGAATCAATAGAAAGCATAACCTTTTTAGCATCAAACGCAGTAATAAAATCATTAAAGAAAATATTCAAACTACCAAAAGTACTAGTAACAGCATCACGAATATTAGGCAGAGAATGCTTAAAAGTACTCGCCTCTTCAGAAGTCAATTCTTTAACAGGAGCCTGATCAGGCACTTCAGGAGCTTTACTGCAACCAATCACTATAATAAGAAGTAATATAGATAGTAGTATTAATAAACCTCTTTTTTTCATTGTAACAAGAAAGTAATATTAATAGTATATAAATGTTTTTGAAAAGT
>JAFGHW010000028.1 GCA_016929895.1 Candidatus Woesearchaeota archaeon | reverse complement strand
GAATATCAAAATACCCTTTCTTTTATTGCACTCAACCAGGTAATAGTACAAGTCATCTCCGCGTTTGAGGGCATTTCCAAGGACTATTTCTTTGACTAGTGTAAGAAAATAATTTGTTCTCTTTTGCTGCAGTTTTATCTGCCAGCCAAGCCCTTGAAAGGAAACTTGTATTTTGACCACCCCGAATAATATCCAAGACTGCTGGACATATTAAACTTGTTTGAAGATTTTTTGTCGTTTATAGAAAAATATGTTTAATAAAATTGATTTGAACATATCTAGATAAGAGAAACAAGGTTTAGTGCGGAATGTTGCCACGATTCCAATAGAATAAGAAATCGCGTTAGAGGCAATTGATAATTATTTGAAATAATATTTCTCCTACAATTACTTAACAAATTCTCTAGAAACATAATCTTCAATTGGTGTGGGATCAAATTTATCTATCAAAAAACATTGATCAATTGTTACCCCGACTACTAAAGGATCTGGATTTACAGTCAAATTAGAAGGCTTAGCTTCCGAAATCATATAAAGATTTTCTCTGCAAAATGTTGATTCAGCCAATTTTATTCTTTTTCTGGTTTCAGAATGCAGGATTATGTCGCCAATATTACATTTAAATTTTATTATATTATTCCTGTTCTTTAAATAATCTTTCATGCCGTTATAGACATGTTTAGAAAAAATAGATACGTCTTCGTGTAGGGCTGAGTCATTGCCAAAATTATAATATAATTTATCATCGTTCAAGTATATCGTTACTTTGCCTGTACTGTCAATTGGAAATACTACAAATCTTGGTACAGTAACTTTTTCATTTTCCTCATTATCAATTGTTTGAACCATATCTAAAAAAGATAAATTTAATACAGGATATTCTAAAAAAGCTTTTTCTAAACAAAGTCTTTCAAGAGCTTTTCTTTCATAAGGAAACGCATTTGTCCCTTTAGGTCCACCCATTTCCTCTATTTTTTGAGTAAGCTGAGAAATTTTTTCAGGAGTTTGATCACTAGGTTTTGGCTCAAAAACATACTCTGCAATATCTACTCCTCCAATTCGCTTTCTTAAGGTATCCATTTTTATTTTTTTACTCCCGCTCTCAAACCAGTGCCATCTGTGCCAGTCTATTTCGAGCATCTTCTATTAGCATTTCTGTTACTGTTTTTTCATCTGTCATTGTCATTTTTACCACCTTGAAGTTAATATATACCCAAAATACTTAAAGTTTTCCTAAAAAATGCCTTAATTTTTCGATAATTTTATAAATATACCTTGATTTCTAAGACATATGCCTGTTAAAACAAAGCTTGAATCGAGAATTTTAGATGATAAGGATAAGAAGATTTTGATGATTTTGCAGAAAAACGGCAGAGAAAGTTTGACAAATATAGCTAAAAAAGTCAAACTATCCATAGATTCAGTACACAAGAGAATGAAAGAAATGGAAAGAAAAGAGATTTATTACGCCGGAATTTTTATAGAACCAAGAAAAATAGGTTTTCCATTAATAGCAGACGTCAAGATTAAATTAAGAAACATTACAGAACTAGAAAAAAATCAATTCATCAAGAACTTAACAAATCACCCCAGAGTTATTGATTTATTATCAATAATGGGAGAATATGATTTAACCTGTGTCATAATTGCTAAAGATACAAATGAATTAGAGGAAATCAGCACTAAAATAAGACAAACGTATAGTAATATGATCGCAGATTGGAAAGCAATGCTAATTCTAAAAACTCATAAATTTGAATATTATGATTTAGAATAATTCTAGAATACTTCTATTAATCAGAAAAAAATATTGTCCTTTAAATACAACCCCCAATCTTACCCCTACATTCTCATCAAAATAGAAAGCTTTATATATTTGTAGGGGTAATGTATAATTATGGTTAATATACGAAAGCGAAAAATTGGAAAAGAAAATTTCTTTTACTTAGAGCACACTATTAGAAAAAAAGGAAAAGTAGAAAAAAAAGAAAAATATTTAGGCAAGACCATTCCTAAAGATATTGATAAGATAAAGCAGGATTTCTTTCATGAAATATTCAAGGAGAAATGGCATGCTCGTTTAGACAAGATTAAGAAAAATTTTAGCAAAGAGTACAAAGCACTTCCTCAGACTGCTAAAGAGAAGTATTTGGAGAATTTCTTAGTGAAGTTCACTTATAATTCCAATAGGATTGAAGGCAGCACTTTAACTTTAAAAGATACCGCAAACCTGCTAAAAGAAGGCATCTCTCCAAGAAACAGGCCGGTCAGAGACATTAAGGAAGCTGAATCGCATAAAAAAGTATTTTATGATATGCTTGACTACAAGAAGGATTTGAATTTGAATACTGTTCTATATTGGCATAAGCTATTACTACAGGACACTGATAAGGAAATAGCCGGCAGAATAAGGAATCACCAGGTTGCTATTGCAGGAACAACCGTTAAACTGCCTTCTCCAGTAGAACTTAATCCTCTTTTAAATGATTTTTTCAAATGGTACAATAAAGAAAAGAATAAACTACATCCTATTGAACTAGCGGCTTTGGTGCATTTGAAATTTGTCTCAATACATCCGTTTACAGACGGCAATGGAAGAATTAGCAGGATTATGATGAATTTCGTACTTCATAAAACGGGTTTTCCAATGATGGACATCTCGTATTCAAACCGGGCGTCGTATTATACTGCTTTAGAACGCTCGCAAAAAACAGGAAAAGAGCATATCTTTGTTCAATATTTGATAAAGAGATACTTGAAGGAATACAAAAGATACACAAATTAGCTTACCCTACATTTCTTCAAAATACGCAATATTTAATTATTTGTAGGGGTAAGGTTTATCCCCTTTCACGCCTACAGTAGAAAGCTTAGAAACGAGAAATTGCCATTTTTTAACCTTGCGCCACACAATAGACGCTCTGTATCCCTTGAATTTTGAATCCTCGTGCTAAATACTAATTCTTTACCACGAATATGGACTGTTGAGCGTAGGTCCTTTATAAAGTTTGCTTCTTGTTTCAATTAAAAACCGCAATTGCGCCACACTATTTAAGAAGTTGCGCCATGCCCCTTTATCACAAAGGAATCAGTTTGCTGCTTGTTTTCGCAAACTGGTTAGATGTGTAATCTTATACTGTATGTCAACGCGTTCTGACTGCAGTTTTAATATAGATCTTTCAATTTTAGATAATACATGCTGCCAATATCCTCTTTTTCTTTCAACCTCCGTTCTATTGATTTGTTCCATTTTTGCACCCCGTTTATTTAACTCTAGAATATGCTTCCAGAGAAAAAATTTAAATATCTCTTATTAAAAAAATCCAAGCTGTCTTGAAAACAATCCCTTTTTAAAAAATTATTTGGACGGTTTTCCAGTACTGATTTCATTTTAAACACCCCAGTCATCTACTTCATACATATAATCTTTATTTGCTTTCCACATTTTAATCCCTCCCTACTTATTAAATGCAAGATTAGGGCAGAATTTCCACCCTAAGATTGCTTATATTTTCTATTTAACCACACCTCCTTTTTCTATTTCTTCACTTGGTTTTTCACAATGAGGACATATTATTGTAAACCCTACAAGTTTAGCCCTGCTTTTTATTTGCTTCTTGCAATGCTTACAAATAGTATTCCTGATTGTTTTCACCCATATCTATTATTAAGTGAAACAACTATAACAATGCATGGTAGTATAAATCAACTAAAAATATTCAAAAAAAAGTGGTTATTAATCTAGAAAAAATTATTTGCACTGGATTCTGTTTTATCAAGAATTGTGTGTAATAGACCCATATGATTTGCTTTGATAATCCGGTCTACTGAAAAAGGATAAACATGTATGACCTCAATTTCTTTAGCAAACTTGCTCTGTAATTTCATTAAGTATCTGTCTTTATGATCAATATTCTTAAATCCCAGAACAAGCAAATGAGATATATTTGATTCAGGAATACGATATGCAGTTATTACTTGTGGAATTTTCTGTATCTTTTCTATAACCTTATCTTCAGTATATTTTTCCCAAACATGCTGTGTGAATTTTATTCCCAAAACAACCAATGTTTCAATCCCTATTTTCTTGAAATCTATAATTGGCGAATACCCTTTTATGATACCTACTTGTTCTAATTTATGCCTAATCTTAAAAATTGCCTGCTGCGAAAGTCCCATTTTCTTGGCTATCTCTAAATCCGGAATCTTGGCCTGCTGAATTATCTTTTTCAGAACTGTCTGTTCATTCTTTGTCAGCTTTGGAAAGTTAATGTCTTGCTTTTTCATATTTAAGATAAAGCATGTAAACTATATAAATGCTCTGAAATAATTGCGTTAGCTTATGCTTAATTCTATCCCCGTTCACGCCTACGATAAAACATCAAAAGAATCAGTTTTGCCATAGAACAGAAATAGTAATAATCTCTTTTTAAAGCTTTCCCTTGAAAATCATAGTAACATTTATAAATCAGTTCTTCAAATATACTTATAATATAGTAAAGAGGTGTATCAGATGAATAAAAAGGCAGCTTTGCAGCTTTCTATTAATGCTATTGTTATCCTTATTTTGGCTATTACTATTTTGAGTTTGGGTATTGCTTTTATTAAGTCTCAGTTTGGAACTCTAACAGAAAGGTTTACAGAAGTTTCAGCAGAAATCAAGTCTGAATTGATTAACAAAATTAAGGACACTGGCGAATTATTGGTATTCAACAGAGTTGAAATTGAGGCTAAATTAGGCAAGCCTGAAGAGTTTTATATTGGTATTAAAAACACTGCGCCTAATTTAAATGACCCTGATAAGCCTGTTTGTTTTATTCCTGCTATTAAGTGTATTAATGCTTTGAATGGTGAGTGTTTTGACGGCAGGAATAATGTGTATGTTGGCGGAACTGATATGACTTTGGGCCCTGGTAATGCTCCTGAGGTCAAATGGTTTTCATTATTTCCTGAGGTTGATATTAAGACTGGTGAGGTTAATGTTTATCCTGTGACTTTGCAGATTGCTCAGGCTTTGCCTGATACTTATTTGATGGAGTTTGCTGTGTATAAGTATCAGGATGGCGGTGATTGTGTTACAGGCGGTGTTGTTGATGAAAGGCCTTATCAGGCTAAGCAGTTTTTTATTAAGTTGAGTTAAAAATGGCCAAGCTTAAAAGAAGATTATCTGAAAAAGAGGAATTTGAAGTTATGAAGCTTGTTTTGGATAAGTTTTTATGGCTTGGTTTTGGTATTATGGCCTTTGGGGTTTACAGGTCTTTGGTATTTAGTTTTAAGGCAGGTATTTGGTTTATTGTTGCTGGAGCGCTTTTGCTTTTAGTGTTTGCGTGGTTTATTATTCGTGAATTTGAGTTTGCCAGATGAGACTTCAATCTTTATTTTTGGTGTTTTTTGCATTAATTTTATTACTTCTTGCTGGGTGCGGCGGCGAATGCAAGATAGATTCTGATTGTGTTAAGCCTCATTTTGCTGGCAAATGTATTAATAAAGAATGCAAATTCACTCCTGTTCCTAATGAAATCGGCAATGGTATTTGCGAGCCTGGTGAAAATAAGTGTAATGCTCCTGTTGATTGTGGTATTTGCCAGGGTTCTAATGGTCCTTATCTGAAGTATCAATGTATTAATAACAAGTGTGTTGATGCTGTTCCTTTGGATTTGATTAAGCCTGTTTATTTGTCTTCTGATGCAAAGGTTTCTGGTATTTCTTTCAAAGTTATTAGTGATTTTAATCAGCCTTTTAATATTAAAAAGGATTTGTTTGATGTTAAGTTTTCTTTGATGTCTTTGCCTGGGACTATTGAGGACATTACCTTGAAACAGATTGAATTAAGCGGTGTTACTTCTGACAGAAGAAAGATTAGTCTATATGATGATGCTTTAAACAGGCCTTTGCATGTTGAGCTTGATGTTGAAAAAGAGCTTATTCTTGGTTTGAGTTCTGCTGAGGTTTTTGGTGAATTGTCTAATTTGGTGCTGACTGTTTATTTTGATTATTATGTTGTCTCTTCTGGCAAGAGGACTTTGAAACAGGGCAGTTTTCCTGTTAGATTTTCTGGCTTGAATAAGTTTGTTTGGGTTTTGCCTGAGGCAGAATATTCTTGTCCTGAGTCTTGTGATGATAATAATCCTGGCACAGAGGATGTTTGCAGTAAGGAAACTAATTTTTTTTGCGTTCACACGCCTATTTCTGGTGTTTGCGGCAATTATATTTGCGAGTCTAATGAGAACAAGTGCTCTTGTGAGTTTGATTGCGGTTCTTGTGCTGGCGCTGCTGGTAATTATATGGTTTATGCTTGTGTTGGAAATGAGTGTTTGGCTCAGTTAAGGCCTGGTTTTTCTCAGGAAAAAAACAAGATTTTTGATGACCGTGATTTGTCTTATTTTCATTTGCAGAATAATTTTGAGTTTAATGATCCTTTTAATGTTAAACAGGATTCTGTTGTTTTGACTTTTTCATTGTATGATAAGAATGTTGATGTTTCTCAGGTAAAGATTACTGATATTAGATTGTTTGAGGGTAGTTCTGAGATTGCGCATACTCCTGCTGCGATTACTTTGTCTAATGTTGGAGATTCTGCTTCTGTGGAGGTTAGTATTCCAGAGATTTCTGGTATTGAAGCAGGCAAGTCTTTGAATTTGGCTGTTTGGTATGAGTATTCGCGCGGCGATTTGACTACTAAGAATGATTTTAGAAAGCCTTTGGGCAAGATGACTTTGATTAGTCCGGGTAGTTAATATGAACAGGAAAGGTTTTGAATTGACTGCTGGTTTTATTGTTATGTTAATTATTATTCTTGTTGTTTTTATGGGTTCTATTTATTTTATTAAGATTTTTTTTGAAAAATCTACTGAAATGAAGCTTGAAATTGAGCGTTCTACTAAGGAGCAGATTGAGTCTTTGCTGCAGGACGGCGGATTGGTTTCTATTCCTATTAATATTAAGGAAGCTAATATTGGTGAAAGCCAGACTTTTGGTTTGGGTGTCAGAAATATTGGTGATACAAAGGGTTTTAGGATTGTTGTTTATTTTAATAAGGCTATTGATTCTTTGGGTGAAGTTATTGTTGATGAGTCTTATGCTGATTTTATTAATGATAATTGGTTGTTGTATGATTCTAATGAGTTTTTTTTGGATTCTAATCAGCTGAATATTTTGCCTATTGCTGTTCGTCCTGATTTTAATATTGCAGAAGCAGAACCTACTCTGCCTGGAACTTATTTGTTTAATGTTTGTGTTTTTGCTGATTCTGTTATGGATGACAGTGCTTGTTCTGTTGATGCGTTTAAGTTTTCAGCTGACAAGCAGGATTATTATACCAAGAAGATGTATTCTTTGATGGTTAAGGTTAAATAAATCAAAAGCTTTATATATTAGTAAGATTAATCTTACTTAGGTGATATTATGGATGTTGCTATTACTAAAATGAGTTCAAAAGGCCAGGTTGTTATTCCTGCGGAAATGAGAGAAGATATTAAAGAAGGCGAAAAACTGTTAATCATCAAAGGAGATGACAAGATAATCATGAAAAAAGCAAAAAAGTTAGATAAGCAGTTAGAAGAAGATTTGGAATTTGCCAGAAGAACAGAGAAAGCTTGGAAAGCTTATGCGCGAGGAGAATTTATTTCTCAAGATGCAGACGAATTCTTAAAAGATTTGGAAAAATGGGCGAAAGATTGATACTCGACAGAACATATCAATTCAATAAGTCGCTGAAGCATATTAAAGATAAAGGTCTGAAGATTAAAATATGGAAACAAATTAAAAAGATTACTGAAAATCCAACAATAGGAAAACCAATGCGAAATGTGAGAAAAGGCACAAGAGAAGTGTATGTTTCTCCTTTTAGGTTATCCTATAGTTATCTTGAAAAAGAAAATAAAATTGTTATATTGGATTTGTATCATAAAGACGAACAATAAAATCCTTGATGGTTAAGGTGAAGTGATTACCTTTGGTATTCAACTCCTGTGATAACTCCTTTTGCTGTGATTATTGTTTCAAAGCCGTCTGATTGCTCGTCTGGAACCATGAATTGTCTTTTAAAGTCTGTTGTTGACATTCTTCCGTCAAATATTTCTTTAAAATTTATTTTTGCTTCTAGGTTTTTGAAATATGGTCTTGAATCAGGGCTTAACAGCCAGTATCTTTTGCCGTCTTTTGTTTCTATGTCTAAATATTTGTACATTCTTGGTCCTGCTTCTTTGCTGTAAACAAGTCCGTTTTGGATGTCTATTATTTTTCCTTCTATTGTTTGTGTTTGTTCTGATATTTGCGATTTTACTTCACTAGGATTTATTCCATAGTATTCTTTCATAGGGTTTCCTATGCATCCTGATAAAGCTAGAATTATTGTTCCCAAACCAATTTTTATTTTGCTCATAATATCTATTAATATGTTTTAATTTAAAAAGTTTGTGACAAAAATGAAAGAAGGTAATGAAATCCCTCAAAAACAGGATCTTAAAGAATATTGCACAACATTTATATAGTTCTAAATCTATTATTTTAGTATGGTTTTAAGAATAACTGACAGGCCTAAATTTGTAGAAAATCAAGTTAGAATTGACCCTTATGAAACAACTTTAGCAGCTATTACTTCAAAAAATTACAAAAAATGTGCTCAGATTCTTAAAGGAAAAATAGGTGTTAGAGAACGTGCTTCGGTTCCTACAGTGCTATTGCATATTAGCCCGCGGCAATATGCGGAATTAATTGAAGAAATTAAAAGATTTAGCGCTGAAAAAGAATTGTTTTCCTGCTTTAATGTCGCGCAGAGAATATCACGTGATTTTGATGATTTCAGAAGTCAAAGTGAAATTGAAAGGATTTTGACAAATGTCCCCTTGAATGAACTCCCTAAGTTACTGCCTTACGTTGAATTCAAACATATATACGAAGTATACAGGCATCATCATGAACCTAGACCCCTTGCTTAGAGGCTTTTTGGAACAATTGAATTCTTCTGTTAAAAGAAAAGTCACTATTGTTTTTATTGGAGGCAATGCTCTTATATTTTTTGGAGTTAAAAATAGAACTAAAGATGTTGATATTGTTTGCAGGAGTACAGAACCAGAAGTTAGTGCGTTTTGTAAGGAGTATCTTAGAAAGTATAAAACTAAAGTCCATGCTTTTATAGATGGCTTGTTTAAAACAATGCGAATAAAGGATTATCTGCAAAAAGCAATACCAGTTGAATTGCCAGAATATCCTAATCTTAATGTCTAAGTTCTTAATGTTTACGATATCATTTTAACCAAAATCAACCGCTGGCTGCCCCGCGACCAGCAGGATATTAATGATTTACTCTTAACAATGAAAATCAGCGCATCTGATTTAGATAAAAGGTATAGGCAGGTTCTAAAAACTTACATGGGTCCAAAGAAGGATTTTATGAAAAACTATGGCGAGTTTAATCAGGCATTTGGTAATAAATTATACTAATTATTATTGAATTAAGCGTAAGTTATAATTCCAAGAGAACAATGGTGCAACAGATCGAATGATTCAGGGATTACCTGGATTCAAAGAGTTTAACAGGATTAATATCCAATTTCTCTAATCATATTCTAGAAGTAACCTAAAACAGCATACGCCCCCCTAAAAACTAGAATTAATTATTTTATAAAAACAAGGGAAAAAAAAGAATTAATTTAATTCTTCCTCTATCAATGACGTAAATCCTTTCTCCATTCCTGATTGTCCTTGATAGTCTTCCATTGGCAGTGCTCCTACTGCTAGTTTGCCGTTAATCAAAAAGCTTGGTGTTCCTTGTATTCCTGCTGATTGTCCTAATGCCATTTCTGTTTGTATTTGTTCTATGTATTTTCCTGAGTCATAACAGGAATTAAACTTGTCCATGTCTAATCCTAGTTCTTCTGCCCATTTTTTTAGGTTGTCTTCGCTTAATGCTCCTTGGTTTGCAAAGATTTTGTCATGTAGTTCCCAGAATTTGCCTTGTTCATGCGCGCATTCTGTTGCCAGTGCTGCTGGGCCGGCCATTGAATGGAATCCTAATGGAAAGTGCATGTATATGAATTTTACTTTGCCTGTATCAATATAGTCTTTTTTTATTTCTAAAAATGATTGCTGTTCAAATCTTGCGCAGAACGGGCATTGAAAGTCGTCAAAGATTATCATTTCTACTGGTGCATCTGAATCTCCTAGCATTGGTTCATTGCTTAAGTCCCAGGAACTTGTGTCTATTCTTTCTACTTTATTTGGAGTTTCATCTTCTACTACTGTTCCGCCTGTTGGCGTAAATATTCCAAATCCAGAAGTATATATAGATGCGATTAATAGTAAGAATAATACTGCACTTAGTGCTTTCCATATTGTTGTTTTCTTTAATGTGATTGTATTTTTGTTTTCTTCCATTTTGTGAATCACCCCATATTAAGAAGTATTATTTAGTGCGGGTTTTTAAAGGTTACGAAAAACACTTTGTGTTTTTCTAACTTCAAAAATTTTTAATTTTTGTAAGTTGCTAATTTATTAGTATTTTCCATCAAAATACATGTCTAATAAATCGTCCATTGTGTTTACTAATTTTTTGATTTGTTTTAAATTGCCATCTGGACCTGTTTCAAAAGTTCCTTCAATGGTTATTTTATCTGGATTAGTAGTGTATTTGACTGTTTGTTTTATTTTTATTGCGCAAAAATAAAAAGGCGCAACAAGTCCTTCTATATCCGGGTCTCTGGGACAATTTTCAGGGCGTTGTGATGCATCTAATGGAAGTTCTCTTGTATAAGAATATGTTCCTGATGCGCAGTCCCATGAAAAGTTTAGAAAAAATATAAAATCTCCTGTTGTTGTTTTTAGTTCTGAATACGGTGTTAGTGATTCTTTTCCATCATAATCTCTATAGTATATTTTCTCATGTCTTTCTGGATGGTCTTCTTTTAAAGGATTTGTTAATTCTGCTCTTACTTGGTTGTAATTACGCCTGCTTTGTTTTATTTTTTTTTCTGTAAATGGTTCCATTTTATCCCCCCATCAATACCAATTAATAATATTGCCTTGTTTTTAAATCTTACTAATATATTACGGCAATATCCCATAATTCTAGAAAAATTTATATACCGTGTGCGTATAAAATCCGTATAAAACCAAAAGAGGTGCTTATTATGGATATGAATGTTTTGGATTGGATTGCCTTTGTCCTCGTTGTTATTGGCAGTGTTAATTGGGGACTTGTTGGCTTGTTTAAGTTCAACTTGGTTACTACAATCCTTGGATCTATTCCAATCTTGGAAACAATTGTTTATGTGTTGGTTGGAATCGCAGGTCTATACCTAATCTATATGATTAGAAAATAGATTTTTTCTTTTTATTTTTTTATTTAGAATAAATACTATTTTAAAATTTTTTTAAATTCTTTTACACTATCTACATCAAAATCTCCTTTATATTTTCCTTTTGAAACCCAGTTTACTGAAATGGTTTTAATTCCTGCTTTTTTGCAGCGTTCTATGTCCTTGTCCCCATTGCCTATGTAGAATTTGGGTTTTCCATGTTTTTTAATGAATTCTTTGAATAATTGCTTTTTGTCAGGATGCTTGCTGACCGGGCTTTTGTATAAAATATCAAATAAATCTGGTATGCCTAGTTTGTCTAATATCGGTTCTACAGAGTCTTCTGGTGCTGATGTTATTAGTGCTAATCTGTATTTTTTCTTTAAAGTTTTCAAATATGCTGCAAAATCTTTTACCAAATCTTTGTCTTTAACTTCTGCCACTGTTGCCATCGCGTATAGCATTCTTGCAAATTTGACTCTGGTTTCATGGCTTACATTTCCTAAATATTTTTTCATGACTTCATGAACCTTGTCAAAATAATTTTCCAAAGCAGAATACTTATTGATAGAATCATCTTTTAGCAGAACTGCCATCACTTTAAACCATTTCTTGTGCGCGTTTTGAAATGGCTTGTGTTTTAATAATGCCCCGTCAAAATCAATTGCAAGTATTGGTTTCAT
>JAFGHW010000027.1 GCA_016929895.1 Candidatus Woesearchaeota archaeon | reverse complement strand
TTTAGCAATCCTTTCTGCCTCAAGCATTAATTTTTTGCCAATTCCTTTGTGCTGAACATTTTTTCCTTTTGTGCCTATTTTTGTTGTTTCACCATATACGTGAAGCTCTCTAATACCGGCACTATCTTTTGTTATTTCCTTTCTAAAAGGCTTGTAAGGAATTCTCAAACGACAAAATCCCAATAAAATATTATTCTTAACATCTTCTGAAGAAATAAACACCTCTGCACCTTTGCTTGCTTCGTAATAGTAATTCATTAGTTTTACATTTTTAAAATCAATTTTACGATTACGAGGTTCGCGGCACCTAATGCATTGGCATTCCTGTCCTTTTTTCTTTAACAACAAAGAAACATACTGCCTTAGATTAGTCCTGTCAACACCTGCTGCGGTCATAAAAGTAGGAATATCTCTTTGAACCCGCATAATCCTAACATACTTAGGAATATATTTTTTAATTGAAACCATCATCTGAGCAGCTTTTTTAGTAGTCAAGGGTATATATTTCTTTTTTTTCCAAAGATTATACAATTCTGTTCCTTCAATAACCATGCAAGGATATATTTTCAAGGCGTCAGGGCGAAAATTGGAATCTTGAAAGAGTTTTTTAAATGTGTTAACATCCTCTTGGTAAGAAACATTTGGAAGTCCGGGCATTTGGTGGTATCCTACTTTTAAAAAGCAATCCTTCATTAACTGCGTTGCCTTGATTGTATCCTCAACAGAATGCCCTCTTTTAATTTTCTTTAAAATTTCATTATTTAATGTTTGAACTCCTAATTCAATCCGTGTAGTTCCAAGAGAAAGCATACTGTTTAATTCTTTTTTCATGCAAAAGTCAGGACGAGTTTCCAAACACATTGCGACACATCTAACTTTTGCTTTTTCATTTCTCAACTGTTCTTTTTTTAAATTTGATTTACCTTTTAATCTTGAAACTCTGCTAATGATTCTTTCAACGCGCGCCTTATCTTTCATATTCCCAGGCATCTCAAAAAAATCTTTATATTTTTTAAAATCAAATTTGTTATTTTTGAAAAACAAATCCCCAAAATCATTCATAGCCTTTAATGCATAAGTTACAAAATCTCTCTGATACTGCTTATTAAAACTCGGAAATGTTCCGCCCATAATTATTAATTCAATCTTTTCAGGCAGATGGCCTGCAGCAATATATTGTTCTAAACGATTAAAGACTTGGAGGTAAGAATCAAACTTATTTCTTATGGCTCTCATTGTAGCAGGCTCTCTGCCAGTATAACTCTGAGGAATATCACCAAAAACACTTCCAGGACCTCCAGGACAATACAAGCATTTGCCATGCCTGCAGGCAAAAGGGTAAGACATAATCGCAACAACCGAAACACCAGAAGCAGACCTTCCAGGCTTGAAGACAAGATTAATTTTCTGCGCATCTTCAGGAGAAGAATGCAAAAGAATTTCAATATCAGTTGGAACTTCACGAATCTTATACTTTTTGCAAATTTTTAATTTAAATTGCGACAGCTTGTCTTTGGATAGTTTTTTCTCTTTTAACAAAGTTATTATTTCTTTTATTGCTTGAAGCTTTGGCATAAGAACAAAATTAAACTGTTACTTTATAAATATTGGCTAATTATTTCTTGACAGTTGTGTAATCAATCTGATTAATAACCAACGTAGTTCCTGGTTCAACAAAGGTAACCAGCTCAAATGAATCACTATCTTCATTCAAAGAACATGTATCAGAACAAGCAGAAACAAATCCGCCAGGAATAGCATTTTCAACAGATTCAACATCGTTAATAATAATTCCTTCCTTAATATCCAAAATAGGTTCTTTAATTTCCACAGTATTTGCCAATTCTGACTCTTCCCCATAAAAACCAGTAACCAAATTCATACCCTTTTGTTCATTACTAAAAACCTTATTCTTTTTTCCATCTTTGCCTATCAGATAAACACTTGCAGAACCAGAACCAAGAACTTCACCAGAAACACTTAACGAAGTAATAGTAACTGGGGTTTGAGTCACTAAAACAAAACTACGACTTCGGTCAACAGCAAGATTAACACTCTGTTTATGAACATTAACATCAGAAAAACCAATGATGCCAGGATTATTCGGAATTAGCAAAACCAACAAAATAAAAATAATAATAATCGCAAATTCAAATCTAGAAAATCTTTGATGAATATTTTTTAATTCTTCAATAAATTCTTTCATAGTTCTACAATGATTTTGATTAAATCAAAGAACAAATTATCATAATCCTCGCATTCACCATTGCACTCGACAATACGATTCCAAGCATTAACAGCAGTACTGAAATGCAGCTCATTAACCAAATTATTAGTATTAGTCAAAGACTGAGAAAAGACAATAACATTAGTAGAATCACCCCAAAAACGATGAACTTTAACCAATTCTTTAATAATTTCACTATATTCAATATCTTTGGGCCTATTATTAACTGCGCTTAAAATAAAATTCATGTATTCATCATCAGAACAAGTTTCAGGAATACACGCAGCCATTGCACGCCAGCCTTCATTAATGCCTGCATCATTTAAATCTGCGACTATTTTATTAATCTCAGTAATCGCTTCAGCTCTGGCAACAGGATTATCAAAATTAGCTCTTAAATTAATCGTATTCAAGATTAAAGGTTTTGCAGTATACTTTCCAGAGAAAAGGCTAACAAGAGCAAAAATAACAGCAATCAGAATCATAGCACAAATTACACCAATCACCACATTTTTTCTCTTCATATGAGCTGGAATGGAAGATTTAGTATATAAATCTTGTTTCTTTTAATAGACTTATTTCTTCTTCTCAGCGCCAGGTGCTGCAGCAGCACCGCCAGCTGCTTCAGCCGGCAATAACGCTTCAATAATATTAGAAGGAATCTTCATTTCAACCAGTTTAGCCTTAATAGTTCCTCTAGGCTGGCCGGCAAGCTGTTCGATAACCTGCTTTGCCTGTGCTTCAAACTCTGTTTTTCTTTTAGCCAACTCTTCTTGCAATTTCTTTTTCTGCTCTTCGATTTTCTTCAAAGCTTCAGCAGATAACTCTGTTTTCTCAGTTTTAATCTCTTCAGCAAATTTACCATTATTAATATCAGCAATAACCTCTCTTGCCTGCTTGCCTTCAACCAAAATACCCATGCTGTCACAAGAACCAATAACCTCTTTAACCTTAGAAAACATATCTTTTCCTAACAGAGCATCAGACTTCATCTTAGCAATCTTAATTATTTGCTCGATTTTCAAATCAGCAACCTTATCTGTGATAGGATTTGCAGCTCCTTTTTCTATGATTGCTTCTTTTTTAAGCAATGAAGAAACAGGAGGAGTACCAACTGTAATAGAAAATGATTTATCATCCTTAACACTAACTTTAACAGGAACCTGCATTCCTTTGAAATCCACGGTTTTCTTGTTAATCTCAGCAACAACCTGACCAATATTAACTCCTAAAGGACCCAAAGCAGGACCCAGTGGAGGCGCAGCTGTTGCCTTGCCGCCGTTTACTAATGCCTCAACAGTTTGAGTTGCCATTGTAATTTGATAAAAGAAAGCGGTTTATAATGTTTGCGCTTCCTCGTCCTCCTTTTCTTCAGATTCTCTTCTAATAACCTTAACAGCATCTAACTTAACAGTAATAGGAATAGGAACTGCTGCTTCTAACAATTCAACAACAACTTCCTCTTTTGCCTTGTCTAATCTCGTAATTTTAGCCTGTTCTCTTTTGAACGGACCTGAAATGATTTCTACAATATCATTTTTTCTAATATCAATATCCCGTTTAACCTGTTCAAGCATATGCTCGATTTCCCTGTACTCAATCTCTTTTGGAAGAATACCCCTAGCATAAGGAACATTAAAAGCAGCCTGCTCAGCAGCACTACGATTAGCAGATTCTAAAAAAATATAACCCCTCATTCCATGAGGCCTGATAACAGCAAAAACATCCAATCCTTTTTTCTTGATATTTGATGTAATAAAATCCATAACCTGATCTTCACGATTTGCAGTAGTTCTTAATGCAAAAATATGGGTTTTTTGTTCTTCCATTTTTGTTTACCTCTTGAGGTCCACCCTACCTGAATTTTAACTGGCAGAAGTGAATAATACATTATATTTTAATATCATTTATAAAGGTTATGCTTTTGCCAGAGGTAAAAACAGAACTTCAGCAAACTTGTTTGCTGTGAATTGCGGTTTAGAGCTGTGGTGCAAAGCCTCTTCTGCTCCTCAGCTTTGCCACTGCGTGGCTCAGGTCGTTTCGCCTGCTTTAATCGCTTCTCCGGCAAACAATGCACCACAGCTCAGAATACAAGCTCTTTAAGAAAATGAATCAAAAAACCAATCAAACCAATGATTAATATTCCTATGCCAGTAACCTTAACAATATTCTTAAATTCATCTCTTGAAGGCTTTTTAGTAACTTTCAGAACTCTTTTGCACTCAACACAAAATTGCTTGAATTTTTCCTTGAAAGTTTTCTTTTGAAACTTAAATTCCTCGGATTTCTGCTTAACAAATAATTGAGCAGGCTGTTCTTCTGTGTTTTCCTGATTTTGTTCCATAACTGATAAGAATTAATGAGTATTTAAAAAAGTAACTGATTTTAAACTAATCAACAAACTCAATACCTAATTCATTCTCAATCTCTTTCTTGCTGGCATCAGAAATCTTATGTTCAAAACCAAAAATCTGCGGAGATTTAACTCCGGTAACTATAAGCATGCATTTTAAAGTATTACCCAAATCCTCGTAAATCTGCGCGCCCCAAATAATCCTCGCATCTTCAGAAAGTTTTTGAGAAACAGCTTCAACAACCTGCTTGGCCTCATTTAAAGTCAAGTCTTTACTGCCTGAAACATTAATCAATGCGCCATTAGCACCAGTAATATCAACATCCAGCAAAGGATTGCTGATAGCTTTTTCAACTGCTTCCATGGCTCGATTTTCAGAATCACTTTCACCAACACCAATCAAGGCAACGCCGCCATCCTTCATAACAGTTCTAATATCTGCAAAGTCCAAATTAACCAAACCTGCCCGAGTAACTAATTCAGCAATACCCTTAACAGCATTTGTTAAGATTTCATCAGCCACTTTAAAAGCAGTATGCAAAGGCAAATCAGGAGCAAGTTCTAATAATTTATCATTAGGAATAACAATCAAAGTATCAACAACCTGCTCTAAACGCTCCAAACCAATCAATGCATTATCATATCTTCTATTGCCTTCCATTGTAAAAGGAATAGTAACAATAGCAACTGTTAAGCAACCTAATTTTCTAGCAGTATCTGCAACAACAGGCGCGCAGCCAGTGCCAGTGCCTCCGCCCAAACCGCATGTAATAAAAACCATATCTGACCCTTCAATGCTGTGCTTTATTTCATGTTCGCTCTCTTTGCCTGCTTCTTCGCCTATCTTAGGGTCAGAACCAGCACCAAGACCTTTGGTAATCTCTCTCCCAATCAGCAATTTTTTATCCGCGCTTGTATATAACAAATCCTGAGCATCTGTATTAATAGCAATAGTTTCAGCACCAGTAATACCAACTTCAGAAATACGATTAATAGTGTTATTGCCGCCGCCTCCACAGCCAATTACCTTAATACTAGCTCTTTGCTTTGCCAGCATTTCTTCTAATTCTACATCTTCTGCTTTTCGCTCTACCTGAGGTTTTGCAATAGGCCTGTTTTCAGAACTTAAAGGTCGTATAAATTCCACCAACTATCACCGTTTAATACCCTTGAGTAGTGCTATTCCAAGGTAGTATTTAAATATTATTGTAATAGAAACGAGAGATTATTGTTCAGGCTCTTGCTCTGAATTTTTCTTATCAGAAGAATCTTTTTTTCCAGCAGATTCCTCGGCTTTCTTAAAATCAACTTTTTTTAGTTTAATTATATCACATATTTCCTTTTTCATATGTTCTGAAATCTTTTTAGGCAGTTCTTGTTTTAATGTGATTATTGCTTCATCTTTTTCAATCTTAATCTCAACAGGCTTTATTTTTATCAGGATAGACAACAAGCCGCTAATCTGCTCTTTTTTATCTGTGACCATTCTCTTAATATTAATATCATAGGTTATTTCTCTTCCAGACAAAGGATGATTAAAATCAACCAAAATACGCCCGCCCCCTTCACGCCTGACAATTCCTAATGCTCCATCAATATTAACCTGCAAACCAATAACTGGCTGAATCTTGTTCTCTATAAATTTTTTATTAGGAATCAATTCAATCAAACCTGCATTTTTTTTACCAAAACCTTCTTCAGGAAGCAAATCAACTGAAAATTTGCCTTCTTTTTTACCAATAAATTTTCTTTCCAAGCCTTTCAAAATCTGTCCTTTTCCAACGCAAATAATAACCGGGCCATAAGCCATATTTTTAGAATAAATGCCTGCTTCTTTGGCTAATTTTTCATCAGTAGTATCAAAAACAGCACTATCTTCTTTTAATTTTCCAGTATAATCAAGTTCAATAAAATCTCCTTCTTTAATAACCATGCAAAAACAGATTTGCAGAGAACTTTTAAAGCTTTTGTTTTTACGTTAGTAAAAATGAAAGTTTGCCAAATCAAAGATTTGGCTTTACTTTTGTTTTTGCCTTAAGAATTTAATTAGATTATTAACAGTCTTTTCAGGTGTTGATTCAGATGTATCAATAACCAAATCATAATTCTTTTTATCATGATGATTTACATTATATAATCTTTTGTAAGACTTAATTTCTAATTTTTCTCTTTGCTTAATTGCTTTTTTTGTTTTTTCCAAAGAAATATTTTCCTTTTCAGATCTTCTTTTTTGATTAAAAATTCTCTTGGCAGCCGTATTTATATTGACATTAAGGAATATTTTAACTGAATCTGGAATGAATTTAAAAGCTAATCTAGAATCAAAAACGAAATTATCTTTTGTTTTGCCGATTTCAATTGTTTTTTTGTCCAGTTCTTTATGATATCTGGTTTCTTTTTCAGCAAATTTAAGAAATTCAGATATGGTCAACCCTTTTTCTTTGGCCAATTCTCTCATGACAGTCCCTGTTGAAAGATATTTTAATTTTAGTTTTTTAGCCAAAGCCTTAGACACAGTAGTCTTTCCTGCGCCAATTTTTCCTGAGACAGTTATTTTCATAAGTTTTAATTTAAAAAAAGAATATATAAATTTAACTAAAAAAACTTGCTTCGTTCAGAGCTATTTCTTCTTCGTTTTTCTCTTCCTCTTTAGATCTTTCTAATGCATCTTTATGAGCAGAGTATATTGATTCAAAATCAGGATACATTCTTCTTTTTTCAAACGGTTTAAGATATCTATAAGCCTCCTGAACTCTCTTTTCAATTTCATCAAATTCAGGAAAATTTTCTTCTAAAGCTTTTTTTCCAGATTTAACAATTCTTCTGAACAAAGCCAATCTTCTGAGATTTTCATTTTTTCGTTTTAATCCCCAAGCCAACTTATGATATGAACTAGAACTAAGTTCTGAAAGCAAAGAATCCATTTTACAAAGATTTTCACTGCCGGGCAATTCATAAATTTTTTGATCCTTTGATTCTTCTCTTTCAAGAAAATCATACAATTCATGCGTACTTAATTCAGATAAATCACTTGGTAAATTCATTTTAATCTCCCTCACGTATATTATGTGTAAAATCAAGACTATTTAAAAAGCTTTTGACAAAGAATGTTATCAGGAATATAAACCCATAAGCTTTAAAAAGACTCAGCTTATTCTTTCTACTGAAAAGCGTGGGGGAAATTGCTATGTCAAAAGACAATATTCAACCAATATTCATCTTACCAGAAGGAACACAACGAACTACTGGCAAAAGCGCCCAACGAAATAATATTCTCGCAGGAAAACTAATTGCAGAAACAGTCAGAACAACATTAGGTCCAAAAGGAATGGATAAAATGATAGTGGATTCTATGGGCGAAGTAACAGTCACAAATGACGGAGTAACAATATTGCAGGAAATGCAAATAGAACATCCTGCAGCAAAAATGATTGTAGAAGTAGCAAAAACCCAAGAAGAAGAAATAGGCGACGGAACAACCACTGCAGTTGTTTTGGCAGGCGAATTGCTAAAACAAGCAGAAGAATTACTAGAACAAAACATTCATCCAACTGTCATAGTTAGAGGATACAGGCAGGCAGCTGAAAAAGCACAGCAAGTATTGCGGAAAATGGCTGTAGATGTGTCTTCATCAGATGATGAAATACTCAAACAAATAGCAAGCACAGCAATCTGCGGAAAAGGAGCAGACTCTGCAAAAGAAAAATTGTCAGAATTAGCTGTCTGCGCAGTTAAAAAAGTATTAGAAGACGAATTTGATAAGGATGATATTAAGCTTGAAAAGAAAACAGGCGGGGCAATAGAAGATACAGAGTTAATAGAAGGAATAGTAATAGAAAAAGAAATAGTTCATCCTGCAATGCCAAGAAATGTAAAAAACGCAAAAATAGCATTGATTGATTCTGCTTTGGAAATCAAAAATACAGAAATAGATGCAAAGATTTCAATAACAGACCCAATGCAAATGCAGGCATTCCTAGAGCAAGAAGAAAAAATACTCCGGGTAATGGTAGACAAAGTAGTAAAGTCAGGAGCAAATGTAATATTCTGCCAAAAAGGAGTAGATGATTTAGCACAGCATTTTTTAGCCAAAAAAGGAATATTAGTTGCCAGACGAGTCAAACAAAGCGATATAAAAGCAATTTCCAGAGCAACAGGAGCAAAAATAATCACAAATCTGGATGATTTAAATGAAAAAGACCTGGGAAAATCAGGAACAGTAGAAGAAAAAAAAATAGGCGAGGAGGAAATGATTTTTATAACAGAATGCGAAAACCCAAAAGCAGTCACTGTTCTTTTGCGCGGAGGAACAAATCATATAGTAGACGAAGCAAAACGAGCAATGACAGATGCAATAGGAGATGTTGCTGCAGCCTTGAAAATAGGAAAAGTAGTCGCAGGAGCAGGCGCGCCTGAAACAGAACTAGCAAAAGAACTGCGGGAATACTCCGAGACCTTGTCAGGCAGAGAACAATTAGCTGTTCAATCATTTGCAAAAGCAATGGAAATAATTCCAAAAACACTGGCAGAAAATGCTGGACTAGACCCAATTGACATACTGACTGAACTAAAATCTTCGCATGAAAAAGGACAAAAATGGGCAGGAATAGACGCTTTTACTGGAAAGATAATCGACAGCTGGAAACAAGGAATAATAGAGCCTTTAAACATCAAAACACAGGCAATAAGCTCGGCATCAGAAGTCACGCAAATGATACTAAGAATTGATGATGTAATCGCAGGAGGAAAAGAATCAGGCCCGCCAATGGGCGGAATGCCGCAAGGAATGCCTCCAGGAATGGGAATGTGAGATTAAATGGAACAGAGCACAGTCGAAAATCTGATTAAAGAAACCCAATTAGCGGTTCCAATTATAATAGACGAAGACTTTTTTAGAAACATTCTAACAAATATCACAGTTCCTGTTTCTTCCAAATTTTATACTTTTCTTCCAAAAAAACGCCAATTAATCCAAGAAACAAACAGGTATTGGTTTTTTTCATTGCGCAGAATATTAAGAAATGAACACGCAAGTAAATATCAACTTTCTTCATGGAAAAAATTATGGGAATCCCTGGCTTCTTCAATAGGTCTTTATTCCTCAAATGTTTTAAGCAGAAATCTTAGAGCAGACAAAGATTTAATCTCTCTTATGAGCGAAAGCAAACATCCATATTCTCTTTTGTGCAAACTAGAAACATACGATTATGATAATCATAATATGGACTTATTTATTATAACCAAACCGATATTAGTAATACCTGATACCAAAAATAGAAGCAGAATAATATCCTGGGAAAACGCTAATACCAGATATCAAAGAGAAGTGAATCTTTTTCCTTTTATTAATCGTTTAAAAAGGATAACTCCTGAAGAATATTTAGAAAACCAAAATTCTTTTCCTTAGGCGAAATATTTATAAAAATACTAATATTAATTTAATTCATGCCAGAAAAAATATCCTTAAAAGAATACCAAGAATTCTGCAAACTAACTGCAAAAAAGTTTGATACACCAGAGCACGAGATTTTTACATGGGGGCCGGGAATTACAGGAGAAGCAGGAGATGTAGCAAGCGGCATCAAAAAAACATATGCACACAAGAATGACAAAAGAGACGGAATAAAAGAAAACCTAGGAGACACCTTGTGGTACATGGCAATGATTTGCAATTTTTTTGGCTGGAATTTAGAAGATGTTCTGGCGGAAAGCATGCAAAAACTCAAAAACAGGTATCCCAATGGATTTACCATAAAAGACGCCAGAAGACAAGGAAACAAAATAGACTGGAACGAAGAATAATCCACTTTTCTAGGCGAAATATTTATAAACATAATATATAATATAGCATATACTAGTTAAAAAAGCGGTGATAATCATGGCAAATGAAGAATATGAGCTTTTGCCTCACAAAGAGATTGAAGAGCTGAAAGAAGAACTGGCAAAGCTAAAGGAGTTTGAGATTACTCCTACCAAAAAGTTGAGAGTATCTCTTGTTGAGCTTAATTCTAAACTTGATAAATTATTGGATATCTTTGAAGATGCAATGAGACAGGTACAAATAGAAGAAGGCGGAATGACATTCCACGAAAAAATGAAGCCAATAGCAGACAAAATGAACAAAATACTAGACCAAAACGCGCAAATAGCAGAAGGAATAGTAACAATGGCCGATATGCTTAAAGAAAGCAAAGGAATCTCTGAAAAACCATTCCCAGAACTGCCAAGCAGAGAACGAGAAATGCAAATGCCGCCAACACCAGGAATGCCGCCAATGCAGGAAATACCTATGCCTCCAAGAAAAACAATAATGCCGTCGCCACCAAAGAAAAAACGAACCTTTGGCATACTATGATTTCTAGACCAGACCCGATAAAATCCAGATTAATACTTCATTACTTAGCCAAAGCCGCAAAAAAATACCAAGAGAGAGAAAATGCAAGAACAAGATTATCTGCGCAATTAAAACAATTAAAAAAAATCAGCACAAACACACTGCAAAAACACCTGGATGAACTGGAAAGAAGAATCACAGAAACAGTGCGCATTGAAAACAAAATACTAAAAGCACAAAGCAAAGAAGATAATTTTCACAAAGACTTGAAAGGCAAAATAGAAATTCTGGAAGGCAAACTGTCAAAATACATGGAAACAAAAGAGGCAAGAGAAAAAAGAATAAAAGAACTGGAAGAAAAAGTAAGCGAGAAGAAAAAGAAAAAACACGAAATCGCATTGGATATAAAAGAAGCATTGCATCGAATGGAAAAAATCTATGCAGAAGCCAAACAAAGCAAACTGTACCCTAAAAAAGATTTAGAACGAATCAGAAAAAGGATAAGTTCCTTAAAAGCCAAACTGAAAGATTCAAAAGAATAAATTATCTTCTTTATCATTGATATATCTTAATAGTTTGTTAAAATCAATATTTTCTAATTTAATGTTTTTGGCGTATTTCTCATTTCGGGATAATAGTTCTTCTTTGCTCAGTAATTGCGGCAATCCTAATTTTGTATTAATAAATTCCTTAATCTCTTCTTCAATCTTTTCAGCATCGGTTTCGTCTTCTACTATTCTTTCGACCTCGACTGCATCGCCCCAATTGAGAATTTTATTTAATAAAATATCAAATTTGTTGTATTTATAAATATATTTTATTCGCGCAACAATCATTTTGACGGCAAAACCAGATTGAAGAAGTAATGAGTATATTGAATAAGAATTGGAAACTTCTGATTCAATTTCCTTTCTTGCAGTTTTGTCCAAACTTTCTTTGAAACTAAGAATATTCTTATTTTTTGTCAATTTCAATCTTAAATCAAATTTACTATTATGCGGATTAGTAAAAAATATAGTAACTTCTTTTTCTTCTAATTCAATAGGTTTAGCAAAATTGTCTAATTTAGATTTGATAGAATCAAAATCATCAACAATAGACCTTAGTTCAATCTCGTACATTGCCTGTAAGAAATGATAGTAAAAATATAAAGCTTTCTAATTAATAAAAAAAAATAAAAAATCAAATATCCTTAGCCATAACTGTCCTTCTGTTATTATTCTTTGCTCTTTCGCATGCATCCTTAACTAATTGAGTAACTTTTTTATCAAGAGCTTCGGCAAAATCGCCTGAAACATTACATTCTCCTGTTATTTCTTTAATTTTTGCTTTAACTACAATCATTGTATCATCCCCCATAATTTAATAGAATAGAACGGGAATAGGTTATATATAAATTTATCTGTGCGCATACCAAAAAGTTAACTTATCATTTTCGATTTTGTCTAATCGACAGAAACCAAACCTTTCCAATTGAACAATATCGCCTTTGCTGATGTTTTTCAAATCAGGCTCGCCAAAACCCTTTCTAACAGTTTTATCAGGCATTAAGATTTCAACATTAACCAAATCATCACTAACAGGAAGCCAGTGCATTATAAAATCACCAAAAGTCTTATAGTTCTCATACTCTGTGCTGTCAAAAGCATAAACCTTGTTTCTTCGGATAAAATTTGCACAATCCATCAATCGGTATAATTTATTATTTTTTATTTTAGCCCAATCATCCCTTTGAATGTAAAATCTATTCTTAGCCAAAAAAATCCTCTTGCCCCTTTTTGGAAAGTCAGGATGTTTGTTAATTTCTACTTTTAATTCAGGAATATCCTTAATTTCAATTTCCACAGGATCATCAACAAAAAAGAACCTGCTGGATTTAGAGTCGATAATATCTTTATTATGCGCGTTTAAATTTTTAAAAAATTCTTCCATGCTGACAGTTTTGTCAGTAAGTGTTAAGCCGATATCCATGGCTAATTTAATAAAAGCCCCCGGCTGATAACCCCTTCTTCGCAAAGCAGGCAAAAAAGGCAGTCTAATATCATCCCAATCATCAAATTCTCCCTGCTGAATTTTCTCCTTTGTCTTAGAACAACTCACTTCAAAACCCTGAAAATTAATTCTGCCCCAATTAATATAAGCCGGCTTTTTCCATCCCATATAATCAAAGATATAATTTTGGCGTTTAGCATTATCAGCATGCTCTTTGCCGTTAATAACATGAGTCAAGCCTAAATCATAATCATCAACAGCAACAGCAAAATTCATCAAAGGCCAAACACGATATTTATCTTTCTGCCGGGGATGAACATGCTCATTAATCCTCAAAGCAGGCCAGTCACGCATAGCAGGATTAGAATGCTCGACATCAGTTTTAATACGAACAACAGCTTCTCCAGGCTTAAAATCACTAAACATCTTGGCCCAGCGCAACAAATTCTCTTTTTGGGAAATATCACGGCACGGACATGCTTGTTTTTTACCAATTAAAGCACGAAAATCATCTCCGCTGCAAGTGCAAACATAGGCAGTGCAGTCAGAAATCAATTTTTCAGCAACTTTATAGTATTTATCCAGCCTATCTGACTGAATAATCAGCTGAGAAACACCATTTTCAGTGAGCCAATTTGCATCACGTTCTATTAATTTATACGCAGGAGCATAAATATTATCAGGAGCAGTATCTGCTATTCTCACAATAAACTTGCCGTCATACATTTTAGCATAACTATAATTGATACCAATACCATATGCATGGCCGATATGCAAAGGACCTGAAGGAGAAGGCTCAATACGAACAATGATTTTGCCTTTCTCTGCATCAGGCAACTGCTTTAATCCCGCATGTTTTTCCTTTGCTTTTGCCTCTAATAATTCTGGCGCGATTTTTTTTAAAGCATTAATTTGTTCATCATTAGCCATAGAATTAACTTCATGAATGATTTCATGAATCAAAGGACTTAATTTTTTTAAATCAGACTTAATATCAGGCATCTCGGCGATTAATTTACCAATAACTGCTCCGGGACTGGCATTCCCTCCAAAATTAACCGCGTTCTGCAATGCCCATTTTTTAATAAGCTTTTTAACATCACTATCCATAACATTTAAAAATAGAGATATAGTATTTAAACTTTATCTCACGAGGAGGCAATAATAATGGCAAATAAAAAAGATGAAGAAACAATAAAACTCAAAAAAAACACATTAATAATCGCAATAGCAGTATTAATCGCGATAAGTCTTGCTCTTGCTGGATTATATTATTATAAAAATATCAAAACATCAAAAAAAGTAGAAACCAAAGAAATTGGCTCAATAGAATCAGTAGATGTACTTATAACTGCTATAATAACCAAAAAATGTCCAATCTGCTTTGACATGGCGCAAGTAGTGCAAGAAATGAAAACAGTACCATTTCTAAATATTAAACAATCAAATGTAATAGACGCATCAAGCCGAGAAGCAAAAGAACTAATTAAAACACACAACATAAACAAAATACCTGCATTGATAATACAAGGAGATACTGGCAAATTACCTTTAAAAGGATTTAGAGACATTAAAGACGGAGCAATTTTAGAAGATGTGCCGCCACCATATGTTAACATAGAAAAACAAAAAGTAATAGGCCTGGTAAACCTAACGTATCTTTCTGACGAAAGTTGCAAAGAATGCTATGATGTAAAACAACACAAAGATGTATTAGAAATCGCATTTGGGATATACATAGCAAACGAAGAGGAAATCGACATTTCGAGCGAAAAAGGAAAAGAATTAGTTGAAAAATATGAAATAACCAAGATTCCAACAGTACTAATGACATCAGAAGCAAAAGACTACCCTTCAATACAAATGATGTGGGAACAACTGGGCATAGTAGGAGAAGATGGAACACACATATTTACAGGATTTGATATGACTAAAGATATTGTATACAAAGATTTAGAAACAAATCAAATAATAAATACCCGCGAGGAGTAAAAATAATGATTTGCATAATTGCCTTAGTAATCTTTAGTATATTAGCAATATTCTCAGCAAGCCACAGACCATTAGCAAAAGAGGCATTTGAATGCGTATTCTTGCGAATGACTTTAAGAAAATGCAGAACAGGCCTGGATACGAGACTGAAAAGCAAGGTAGTCGGGAAAATAATGCAAAAAAGTCCTAAAATAGCAAAAGTAGTGTACAAAAATTTTGAGATATTCTCATGGATTCTTGTCTTAGTAATGATAGGCAGTTTGATGTATTCTGCTTATGGAGTTTACAATTATGTATCTTACGGAAATTGCAATGGTCCTGGCTCAAATAATTTTTGTATTTATGACGCCGCAGGAGAATTAAAAAGCGGGTTATTTACAGAATGCAACGGACAAAAAGAAGAAATACTATACAGCGTTGATAAATCTTCAAAGGTGCAAAATGAACCCTGAACAAATACGAAAAGATTTTCCTGTGCTATCCAAAGGAATAATCTATCTGGACAATGCATGCCAAACACTGCGCCCAATTCAGGTAATTGAAAAAATTAATGAATACTACAATGAATATCCTGCCTGCGGAGGCCGAAGCTATCATAAACTAGGGAAAAAAGTAGATGAACAAGTAAATAATGCAAGAAAAATACTGCAAAAATTCTTTAATGCAAAAAAGCCGCAAGAAATAATATTTACGCGAAACACAACAGAATCAATAAACTTAATAGCAAACTCTCTTGATTTGAAAGAAGGAGATACTGTCTTAAGTTCTGACAAAGAACATAATTCAAATCTGGTTCCATGGCAAATGCTTGTTAAAAAAGGAATAAAACACGAAATATTTGAATTTGGAAATATTGAAGACTTTAAATCCAAACTAAATCCAAATGTTAAACTAATCGCAACACTTCAAACATCCAATTTAGACGGAACTTCACAGCCTATCTCAGAAATGATTAAACTTGCGCATTCAAATGGAAGTCTGGTTCTATTAGACGGGGCGCAATCTGCTCCGCACAGAGCAATAGATGTACAAAAATTAGACGTAGATTTCTTTGCGTGCTCTGGCCATAAAATGATGGGACCAAGCGGAATAGGAATGCTGTATGGAAAATACCACCTATTAGAACAAATAAAACCATTCATAGTCGGCGGAGAAACAATAGAAGAATCAACATATGAAACCTGCACATTTTTAAAACCGCCTGAAAAATTTGAAGCTGGTTTGCAACATTATGCAGGAATAATCGGTTTTGGAGAAGCCATAAAATATTTATCCAAAATAGGAATGGAAAACATAAGAAAACACGAAATAGGATTGAATAAACGATTAACTGAAGCTCTAGGGGATAAGGTGGATATAGTTGGACATAAAGAACCAGAAAAAAGAGGAAGCATATTCAGCTTTAACATAAAAGGGATGGACCCGCATGAAGTGGCAATAATATTAGACAATTCTTTGGATATAGCTGTCAGAAGCGGAGCACACTGCTGTCACTCATGGTTTAATAAACATAATATGAAAGGAAGTGTTAGAATATCCTTGTTTGCATACAACACAAAAGAAGATATTGAAAAAGCAATCACGGCAATAGAAAATATAATCTCACTTGCCTAATTCTTCGATTTCCTTTACCATGCTGCCGGCAGAAGTGTCTGCAGATTCTTCTATACAAGCACGGCCGCAATAAGGACATAAGCCTGGCTTGTAATTTCTAGAAAATTTCCAATTACAAGCACTGCATTTGTACTTCTTCTTTTCGATGATAATTCCCCCCTGAATAGTAATTATTTTAGTTTAGAAGTATTTAAAGGTTGCCCCTAAAAAAGGCAAAATATAAATAGGGAATGCCCAATAGTAGACCTATGAAATACGCAATATTATTTGCCTTTATTCTCCTGCTTGTAATATTTCTTGGCTCCTTATGGGGCGACAGTATAAAATCATATGTGGTTAAAGATGTTCTGGGGCAAGATATATGCGAAATAAACGGAGTAATGTGCAAATGCTACAGCAGAGAATGCGTATGCGGGAATAAAATCGTGCCAAAACAAGAATGCCTTAATCGAGTTCTAGCCTAGCATCAACAGCCAATGCCTGTCTTTCATTAATAATCAAAGGATTAATATCCAATTCTGTTATATTTTTATTTTTCACAGGAATATTTGAGGCTTTAACAAGGATTTTTTTTAAAAGTTTAAGATTAACCGGAGCCTGGCCGCGAAAACCAGTCAACAACTCCTTTGATTTTAATTCGTTAATCATGGATTCAGCATCCTTATCATTGATAGGACAAATCCTAAAAGAAACATCTTTTAACAATTCAACCATAACTCCGCCAATACCAAACATAATTGCATGACCAAAAGAAGAATCCTTTTTTATTCCAATAATCAATTCAGTTCCTTTAACAAACTCCTGAACCAAAATAGCTTTAGTACCCTTGATTTTTTTAAGTTCATTAAAATTCTTTACCAATCCTTCCTGATTATTAACAATTCTAATTCCTTTAACTTCAGTTTTATGAATAAACTTACTGGAAACTATCTTTAATACCAAAGGAAACTCCGGCTTAATTTGATCAATGCTTTTTACAGTATAACTTTCAGCAACAGGCAAATATTTGCTTATAAATTGTAATGATTCATCAACAGTTTTCATCTTTTATCACCCGGCACAAACCATAATAAAACCAAACCTGCTGCGAAAAAAACAAGCAAGGAAAGGATAGCAATCTTATAATTAAAATTAGTTGCCAAAAACCCAAAAATGATAGGCCCAATAACTCCAGAGAATTTGTCAGTTAACTCGACAAAACCAAAAAACTGGCCAATATTCTTTTTAGGACTGAGTTGAATAGTCAAAGGCCTCATGGCAGTCCAAACAGTTCCCAAAGCAATACCCCCAAGAATACCTGCAATAAAAAAAGCAGTTAATGAAGAAACATTAAACAAAATAATAGAAGTAATCAACCATATGAAACCAGCAATACCTAATGTTCTTTTAGGACCAATAACATCTGTAATCTTTCCAAAAATAAAAGAACCAACAACTGCAGCTAATGCAAAAATAATATACACCAACATAAAAGACTTGACAGACAAACCAATCTCAGCACGACCGTATAAATAAAGAAAAACAATCACAGCATTAATAGCATTAACATACATAAACATAGAACCTATAAAAAATAATAATCCCTTGTGTTTCTTAATATTCTTTAAAGTATTTGCAACTGCGCTAAAAGAATGCTTAATATCCTTAGATAAATTATTCTTTTTATTCCTTTTTTCCTTAATAAAAACATAAGTAATCAAAGAAAAGCCAAAGAAAAACAAAGCAGTTGCAGGAAACATTGCTTTGATACCCGCAGTACTTTCCCAGCCAAAATAATTAAGAATAATCACTGCCATAACAAGACTAAGCAAAGTACCTGCATAACCAACAGCAACACCAATACCAGAAACCCAACCCCATTCATGCTTTTTAGCAATCTTAGGAAGAAGCGCATTATAAACAGTCAAAGCAGCATGATAAAAGAAATTAGCAATAAAACCAAACAACAAAGCAAATTTTAAACCAACAAAAACCACAGCAAAAGTAAACAAGCAACAAACAACAGTAAAAAACATGATAAAAGGAATTCTTTTGCCCAAACGGTCTGAAAAAGCGCCGATAAAAGGAACAAACAAAGCAACCAAAAGCATTGATAATCCAAATACCAAACCGATTTGAAACTCTGTTCCACCCAAGAAATGTTTTATGTACAATGGATAGAAAAAAGTAACAAACAAAGCAGAGAAAGCAGTATTAGCCATGTCATAAATACTCCAAGCAAAAACCTCTTTTTTGTTCATACTAGAATATTTTGTAGAAAGAGTTTATAAATGTTTTTGCAGGATTACCATCCACCCATATACCTGTTACAAATAACGCAGTCATAAGTTTTACGTTGCTCAGGGTTTCCAAACATATCTGTTTCATTTATTTTCGGAGGACCAATAACAATTTTCTTACAATTTGGACAACCATACGCAATATACTTTACTACAGGGTCGTCTCCTTCTAACCAATGCGCAGAATATCTATCAAACCTCTCTTTATTACTACGCTTTCCATCAAGAAAAACTTCTTTACCTGGAAATTTAGATTTTAGCTCTTCAAAACTATTAACAGTAATCCCTGTAAGCTCTTCTGGCACTTCCCACTCTTCTTCTAATTCACTTCTGCGAATTGGAGGAATCAAAGCATTACTCATTTTAGTCATAAAATATATTTATTGTTAATAAATATTTGTATTATTAATAATACACTTTTCTAACAAAACATTTTTATACATATATAATAGACTAACATAAAAGAGGTAATAATGAAAAACTTTTTCCAAGCTCAAAGAGTTGCTGTGATTGGAGCATCAAAAGAAGAAGGAAAAGTAGGCAATGTTATCTTTCAAAACTTTCTAAGTTTGCCATTTAAAGGAGAGGTATTTGCTGTAAATCCAAATGCTCAAGAAGTAATGGGATATCCAACATATAAGAATGTAAGAGATATAGACGGAAAAATCGATTTAGCAGTAATAGCAGTGCCTGCAAAGTTTGCAATCAAAGCAGTAGAAGACTGCGGAAAGAAAAAAATAAGAAATGTGATTATAATTACTGCAGGATTTAAAGAAGTCGGGAATTATAAATTGGATAATCAGTTACAACGAGCACTTGAAAAGCATAAAATCAAATGCATAGGACCAAATTGTTTAGGAATATATTCAACATATGGAATAGATACTTTATTTCTTCCCAGAACAAGATTAAAACGGCCAAAACCAGGAACAATAGCATTTGTATCACAATCAGGAGCATCAGGCTCAGCAATATTAGATTTAGCAGCAGAAGAAGGATATGGGTTTTCAAAATTCATTAGTTATGGTAATGCCATGAATGTCAATGAAACAGACTTGATAGAATATCTAGGAGAAGACCCAGAAACAAAAGTAATATGCTTGTATGTCGAAGGTATTTTAGATGGAAGAAGATTTTTAGAAGTCTGCAAAAAAGTAAGCAAGAAAAAAACAATCATAGCAATAAAAGGCGGAACAAGCAAAAAAGGAAGCGAAGCAACAATGAGCCACACAGGAAGCCTGGCAGGACAAGCAGAAGTATATTTTGGAGCATTTAAACAAGCAGGAATAATAACCGCACATAATTTAGAAGAAATGTTTGATTACTTAAGAATTTTTGAAAAAGTCCAAATAAAACCCAAAGGAAAACGAATACAAGTTATAACAAATGGCGGAGGATATGGGATATTATGCACAGATGCAATAGAAACATTTGGACTAGAAATGGCAGAACCACATTCATCAACATTACGAGCTCTAAAGAAAAAAATGCCCAAAATAGCAGTAGTCAAAAATCCAACAGACATATTAGGAGATGCAGACATACAAAGATATATTGATTCAATAACTGCTTATCTTAAAGATAACAAAGTAGATATAATCTTGGCAGTAGTTTTGCCTCAAACACCATTAATCGGGCAGAGAAGCATCGTGGATTCACTAGAAAAATTAAATAAAACCGCAAAAAAACCACTAATTACAGTAACAACAGGAAGCGAATACGCAATAGAATTAAGAAAACAAATAGAAGAAAAAGGAATTCCATGTTTTGAATTCCCGCACAATGCAGTCAGAGCAATACAAATCTTTATAGAAAAAAACAAGTAATTATATTTTTAGTTGTTTTTTTCTATTCTGCAAAATTGCTCAATATCAATAGATCAGCAATTTTGCATTATTTCTTTCTTTTCTTAGTTTTTTCTTCAACATCATATGTTTCAACAGGCTCTTCAATAGGTTCAAAATCATCATCTTCATCACTGACAGAGAATATTGCTGTCAGCATTCCTATTGAATTAAACAGAACCAATAAAACAAATGAAAGAAATGCGCTAATGACAAGATACAAACAAACTGCATTAGCTAAATTAAGCGCAAATAAAATCGTTCCAATTGCGCCAGACCATTTTGCATCAAAACCTGCCCCAAGCAAGTAAATTAAAGAAACTAATAGAGCTAAAAGAATATAAATTATTTCCAAATAGTAAGGAACCCCGCCAGCCAATTTAGTAAACAAAAAAAATGCACCGATAAAATTCAAAACCAGCAAACAAAGCATAAATAGTACTTTTATAGCGCCCATGTTAAAACCCCCTCTAGTAATATAGGATGAGGTATACAGTAAGAAATATATAAACATTTCTATTCTGGAGTAGTGAAATCAATCGAACATGCCCCAAAACCAATGCCATATCCGCCCGACTAAACCTCTTTTAGGTTCCTTAGGCAAAGCCAAACGGTCTTTTTGAGTAGAAACACCATCCTTGTCTTCAGCAGTAGTTTTTTGCTTTGTTTCAATAGGTTTTTCTTCATCTTCAGGCCCGGTATCAGTAGTTTCTTCAGATTCTTCATCTACTATTTCTGATTCTGAATCAGTACTATCAGAAGTTCCAGAAGAAATCTTGATTTCACACTTGCAAGCTGCAGAACACAAACCAATATCAGAACCAACATAACAAATCTTAGTAGGAGGATCACAATCTTCTCCTGCTTCTATTTTTTTATTGCCGCATTCAGGGCCAGTATAAACAGGAGTTGTGGTTTGAGAAGAATCAGATGAATCAGAAGAAGAATCACCTACACACTGTCCATTTTTACATTTATCAAAACCTTCATCAGCGCAATTTATAATTTTATGTTTTCTTTCATCGGTGTCTTTGTCACAGTAGTATTCCTTAAGATACAATCCCTCTTCCACACGCATATCTGTATCTAAACTTAAAACGCACAAATCATCATACTGAATAACACCATACTTAACATAACCCTGTTCTGCATAATCCTTTCCATCATCAGATTCCTTACATAAATCTGCAGCAGCAAAAGAAACTATTAACAACAAAAAAACGGCATATGCAATTATTTTCTTCACGCATATCACCTCATTAAAATTCTTCAGCTTCTAAACCTTTTAACAAACCTTTTTTCTTTAAAATATCAACCTGAATAGGACGATACTTGTAAATAACATCACCTTTTTCATGACCCTGTAATTCCCAGGGCTCAATAAGCAAAATATCATTTTCCCGAATCCAAAGCCTTCTTTTTAATCTACCAGGAATCCTGCAAATCCTGGTTTTGCCGTCCATACAACGAACCCTCATTCTAGAGCCGCCAACCCTTTGCTCGCAGATACCAATAACCTGGTTATTCTTAGGAAAAGGCGTTCTGCGCGCAAATTCTTCTTGCTGAGCCTGCTTTTCAGCAGGGGTCAAGCCTTTTTTAACCATAACCTATAAAATATTGGTCTTTTTTATAAAGGTTTCTGACAAACTTTTGAAAAGTTCTCAAAAATAAAATTTTTGGAACCTCAAAAATGCTTTGGATTTTTGATGGTTTGATCAAAGGCATTCTTTGTTCAAGCTTGAGAATAAACGATAAGCTGTTTGCTTTGCAAACAGAAGTTAAACCTTTCTCTCGCTTTCACAATATCATGTATTATCAATTTTTAACAAGCAATATGGTAAAGAGAACTATAAAAAGATTTAAATAGGATAATAAGATAAACCAATTATAATGAAAAAAAAGGTGAAACGAAATACTTTAGAAACAATAGACTTCTTTGTAAAAACAACAAGAACCGTAATAGGAGCACTTTTTACCCTGGTTATAGGAGCAATATTCTTACTTATTTTGTTTAACTTATTTGCGCCTTCAGTAGAGCTAATAAATGGAAATACAGCATTAATACCGGTAAAAGGCAAAATAAGCACAGGACAACAAGATACATTTATGCCAGATGGAACCGCTTCTCAAAAAATAGTAGACTGGATAAAAAAAGCAGACAAAGACGATGCAATAAAAGCAATAGTAATAGAAATAGACTCTCCGGGAGGAAGCCCGGTTGCAAGCTATGAAATCGCAGACGCAATCAAAAAAGCAGAAAAACCAACAATAGCATTAATCCGTGAAACAGGAGCATCAGGAGGATTTTGGGTAGCAACAGCAGCAGACACTATTTTTGCAAACCCAATGTCAATAACAGGCTCTATAGGAGTAATCGGCTCGTATGTAGAATTTGCAGGATTATTAAACAGGTACAATATGACTTATCGAAGATTAATTTCCGGCCAATACAAAGATGCACTAAACAAATTCAAAGAACTAACACCTGAAGAAGCACTAATGTTTCAACAAAAATTAAACAAATTGCATGATTATTTTATAACCGCAGTAGCTGAAAACCGAGATATGCCAAAAGAAAAAGTAATGAAAGATGCAGATGGGTTTATAATGCTTGGCTCAGAAGCAAAAGAAAAAGGATATATAGATTATTTAGGCGGACGCGATGAAGTCAAAGAATACATTAAAACAACATTAAAAATAGATGAACCAGAATTTAAAGAATACAAATCAAAACCCGGGCTATTTGATATGTTCGGCGCTTCTGTTAATAAATTTGGATATTTTCTAGGAAAAGGACTTAGCGCGAATTTTGAAGAAGATATTTCTATAGAGATTTAATAATAAAAACCTTATCATTCTCTCTTGCCACAAAATTTAATTTGATTCCCGCATTTCTTTTTTCAACTTCTTTAACAGGCATTTTATCAATCTCCATTGAATCAATAATAATCTCTCTAACACCAGTAGTTGAACCCTGAATCATAATTTTGTCTCCTAATCTTAACTTGCTCGCTTCAACCTGAACTTCAGCAACCATTGGTTTTTTGAAAAAGTTCTTTACAAACCCTGCATAGACCTTTCTAGTAGTGGCTTTAGAACCTGCTTTATCAGAAAAATCATCTCCAGTTGGAGAATTAAAATAAAAACCGCCTGAAAAACCACGATTATAAACTGTTTTGAGTTTTTCACTAAGATTATTTATTAATGCTTCATTAAAAACTCCTTTTTCAACTGCATCAATTGCTTCTCTATAAACTTCTGTAACTATTTTGATATACTCCGGAGAACGAACTCTTCCTTCAATCTTAAAACAAGTTATACCTGCATTGATTAATTTATCCAAGAATGGCAAAGCACACAAATCCTTAGGAGACAAAACATAATCTTCTCCAAGCAATAATTCATTATCCTTTTCTTCGATATCTGTAATCTTATACTTTCTTCTGCAAGGCTGAAGACAATCACCCCTATTTGCAGAACGATTAAACAAATAATGCGACATAAAGCATCTTCCGCTGATTGAAACACACATAGCTCCGTGAACAAATGTTTCAACTTCAATGCCTGTTTTTTCAATTATCTCCTTAATTTGATTTAAATTTAATTCTCTGGCTAAAATAATTCTTTCAGCACCCAAGTCCTTGTAAAATTCTGCAGATTTAATATTAGAAACAGACGCTTGGGTAGAAATATGAAAAACAATATTTTGCTTTTTGCACTCCTTAATAACCGCCGTATCCCAGCATATAATTGCATCAACATTTGCCTGCTTTGCTGCTCGAATTATCTTTTCTATTTCTTCCAGCTCATCATTGTAAACTATAGAGTTTACTGTAAGATATGCCTTGATATTATTGGAATGACAGATGCTAACAATTTCATTTAGTTCTTTTAAATCAAAATTCTTAGCAGTAGCTCTCATATTCAATTTTTTAAGCCCAAAATAAACAGCATCTGCACCTGCATCTATTGCGGCTTTTAACATTACCCTGTCTGAAACCGGAGATAATAGTTCGGCCATAAGAAAAAGATATTTTGAGGGTTTTTAAAGGTAATTACTATTTTTCAATCCCTCTCCAACTAGAGTGCAAATGCCTGGGCTGGACTTCTGTGTCTAAAAAGATTCTAAAACCATTTTCTATAACATCTTTGCAGAACATCATGTCATCAAAACCTCCGCTATACCGGAAGCTAATTTTTTTTAAAACATCTTTGTGAATTAAAACACAACCAAGCCCGCAACCTTTAATTTCAATTAATCGGGGTTTTTTTAATTCTTCTTCGTTGATATAATCCAAACCTGTTGGGTCTAGCTTGTGGGCAACATATACCATTGGAAGAAGTTTTGTTTCATTATTGTGCTTTAAATTATTCTTAACAACTCCTGAAACTATTTTTAGGTTGTGCCTGAATAGTCTTTGCAATGTGTTTGGCTCTGGAATAACATCCTGCTCCAAGCTGAACAAGAAATCATAAGAATTTTTTAATGCATATTCTTTCAGAATATTTCTGCTGCAAATAATTCTATCTCTTGCTTTATCAAACCACGGACCTTTAATTGCATTAAGACCAAACTGATTTAATTTGTAAAGATAATCATTTCCTTTAGAATTATCCACAAGTAAAATATCAAAATTATCATAATTAAGTTTTTTAACAGCTTCTGCATATTCCCTTAAACAATAGCTTTTATGGTCTGAAGCAGGACAGCCAACAAGTATTTTTGGATTCATTAGAACTCAGGAAGGTCTTGAATATTTATAATATTAACCTTTTCATCAGCGATTCTAGGACAAGCAGTATTAACCCAGCATTCAATAAATGGAAAATTCTCTAACTCTATCGGATTTAAGGTATCGAATTGAAATATGTAATATTCTTTATTACGCTTATTTTCCTTTTTAAGTTTTAATGCTTTGTCCATGTTATACTGGCCTGGTTTAGTAGAAACCAAAATTCCTATTTTATTTGAGCTAAGAAATTTAGTTAGTGAAGCCTTGTTTTTCTTTTCATAAGATTCAATATCCTTTTTTTCCACTTCTTTTGACTCCTTTGTAAAAGGATTCCAGCAAAAAACAGGCTTTTTAGTCTTTAAAGCAATTGCAATAGGGTGAAACTGGCCAGAACCGATAAACAAAAAAGCATCAACTTGATTAATTATTTTTTCTGCAGATTTTGTATTACAGCCAAGGACTTGCCCTCCAATAATAGATTGCGGCAATTGATTTTGTATTTCTTTAATTTTGTCTAAATGCTGGATAGTAGCAACTAAACCAATTTTAGAAGGAAGTTTCTTGATTTCTATCTCAGGCAATTGAATATCTACTAAAGCCTTTGCGTGCAAATTTAGTATTTTCATAGGAAATAACAAGAAAAACAGAGTTTTTAAAGGTTTACTTTAATTGATTAACTAATTTAAGAATTTCAACAGCTTTCTTGGGATTGCCGCGGCCAACAGGAAAATAACAAGGAATTATTTTTCTTGTCTTACTGCCAATCTGAACATCAAAACTATCCAATCTATTATTCTTCTTAACTTTTAAAAAATAATCTGACAATTTAATATCTTTCTTAGTTAAATGCTTAAAAGGAATCAGCCCAAAAGCAACAATATACTTTGGATTAACCAATTCAATTTCTTTTTCAAGAATCGGAAGAAACAATCCAATCTTTTGAGAATCAGGCAGAGCCGCATCCTGACCAGTCCATTTAACAATATTTGTAAAATAAAAACCTTTTTTTTCCAGGAATTTGTAAACAGTCTCTGCAAAACCAACTGACCAAACAGCACTATTATTGATTCTGTAAATTAGCTCGCTATCAAACAATCCTGCCTTATGAAAAATCCTCCAAACCTGCTTAGTGCCAATAAAAGGGGCTCTGAAACTTTTCCAGGAAGGATTAGAACTAATATTTCTGATAGTTGGGTTAATGAAAACAAACATAATTTTTGGGTTATCAATTTTGCCATTGCCCATTATAGGTTTTAGATTATTTTTAGGAAAATTAGTGCTGTTTATCTTTTCAACATGCTTCCATAATTCCATTAATCCTGCATGGTTAGTCATTTCAATCTAAAATAAACTCTCCGGTTATTCTTGCCTTTATTTTCAGCACTTATAATTTCAATCTCTCCAACTTCTTTTGTTGTTTTTACATGAGTTCCGCCATCTGCCTGAATATCAAAACCCTCTATCTCAACAATTCTTAATTCCTTGACCGCAGGAGGAAGAACATTAGCCAATTTAGTAATAGAAGGAATTTTCATAACTTCTTCTCTTGGCTTGCTATAAATCTTGATAGGCAAGTCCTTTTTTACTATTTCATTAGCTTTATCTGCATAAATTTTTAATTCTTCGCGATTAAAATTTTCCAAATTAAAATCAATCCTGCTTTTATCACTATTTAACTGGTTTCCAGTAATCAAAGCAGCGGTTTCTTTATGTATCACTTCACAAAGAATATGCGCGGCAGTATGATTCTTCATCAACAAATACCTATTATCCCAATCAAGTATTCCTTTAACCTTATCACCAACTCGAATACCTTCTCTGTCTATTTCATGGCTAACATCAGAACCAATCTTTTTAGCAAAAAGAACTTTAAATTCCGCATTATCTTTAATTAACTTGCCAGAATCGCTTGGCTGACCTCCGCCTTGCGGATAAAAAGCAGTTTTGTCTAAAACAATAAATTTGCCATCCACCCTTGTAACAACAGCTTCAAACTCTTTCAAATAGCAATCATCCATATACAATAATTCAGTCATACAAACACCACCCTAGTAAACAAATGGAATCAATCTCTTAGTAGAATTAATGTAATATATATAATCTTTTCCGAATTTAGCAAGCATTAGTTCTTCTTCTTTGACAATTCTATAAACCAATGAAGGAACAAATAAAATAATCAATAAAGCAAGACCGAACTTAGAAGAAAAAGCAATACCCAAACCAAGCAAAAATAATAAAAGAGAAAGATATCCTGGGTGGCGAATAAAATGATAAGGTCCAATCCGGATTAATTCATGCTTTTCCTGAATCAAAACCTGCAAAGTAAAAAATTTATGCAAAACACTTCTAGACCAAATCCGAATCAAACCAGCAATTAAAACAATAACTGCACCGATATAATTAATAATGCCTGTTTCAGGCAAAAACATAATAAACTCAGCAATAATCAATCCAAGGCACAGAAAAAAAGCAACCATAAAAAACCAAAAAGATTCTTTCTCTTTGGATTCTATTTTCGGAAGATTAAACTTTACAGACTTAGGCTTGTATTTAAAACAAACCTGAAAAATCTTATTCTTGCGCACATCCCAAGAAAGCAAAACAAAGTCTATGATAAACCATAAAATAATAACGCCGACAAGTACGTATAGAATGTTTATCATTTTCACCTGTTTTTTGCATATTCAAAGAAAGAACAATATTTAAGAGTTTCTACTAGTTTTTGGGCATTCTTTAGGCAAACTTTTGTCAAGACCGGTTTTTTTAAGATAACTATCAACATCTTCAGCAGTCTTAAACAATATTTTTTCAACTTTTCCTTTGCCATTCATGACACAAGTTTTAATATCATGGTCCTTGCATAAATCAGGATGATTATTATAAATCTTGCATTTATTACCCGGGCCAAGATTCTTACATTTAGTAGTAACCTCAATAATCCAATCGTCTTCATTGTCCAAGTAAACACTAACACCTTCATGCATTAGCAGCCACTTAATTTGGTCCCAATCATCAAGACAATCAGGAGGGTCTGTTTCTACTGCAATATACCTGCAGCATTTGGCGCCGCATTCTTCGCAATTTATCATGTTTGCAGTTTATAAGCAAAGCATTTAAAAAGCTTTTCATTATAAACGCCTAAATGAATAAAACCGAACTCTGCACATTTGGAAGCTATTTTTGCATGGGCTGCTGCATAGCTCCAAGAAAAAGCCCCGCTAAAAGAGAATTAACTTCTGCAATAAAAGTGAATACTGCAGTGTTTAACGCAGCAGGGAATGCAGAAACTTTTGCAAAAAGAGAAAACAGCGGAGAAACAAGAAAATGCGGAGTCTGCAATAATCAAGTGTTTATTGGCAGGAAAGTTGTATGCCCTTTGCATCCAGCAAATAACAAAGGAATTGATTTAAGAAAAAGAAAATTCTGTGAAAAAGATTATTTATGCCCAACACAGGAAGAGTATAATACATGGAATCCTGAAATCCAGAAAAAATTCCTTTCATTTATCAAGAAAAAAAAGCCTGACTGGTATCAGTATTCAATAAATATTGATAATGGGGGTTATTTGAGGGAGTTTAGAAAATTACAAAAAATAAAAGCATTTATTGTTCATTGGGAAAAGCAGAATCTTTAAATAATGCGAGAAATAGCATTGGAATATGATAACCAAAGAAACAAAAATAGGCGAAGTACTAGCAAAATACCAAGAAAAAGCAGCAGAAATACTTATGAAAGCAGGAATGGGCTGTGTAGGATGCCCTGGTGCACAAGCAGAAAGCATAGAAATAGGATGCAAAGCACACGGATTAACTGATGACGATGTGACTAATGTTGTAAAGGAACTGCGGGAATTAGAGAAAGAATCCTAATCCATAAAAATTATAAACACTTATCCTGCTCTTATTTTCTATGAAATACGTCGTGCCTGGAGGCGCAGGATTTATAGGAAGCCATATTGTACAGGAGTTAGTAGCAAAAAAAGAAGAAGTTGTTGTATTAGATAATCTCCAAACAGGCAGTACAGAAAATATCAAACCTTTTTTAAATAAAATAGAATTTGTGCATGGCGATGTTAGAGATTTGGATTTATTAAAAAAAATTACCAAAGGCGCGGATTTTATTTCTCATCATGCATCATTAATTAGTGTTCCAGAATCAATCGCAAAACCGCAAGATTATTATGATACCAATATTAACGGTCTTCATAATGTATTAGAAGCTGCAAGAATCAATGACGTAAAAGGAATTTCTTTTGCATCTTCTGCATCAGTATATGGAAATAATAATATAGAAATACAAAAAGAGACCAGTGAATTAAACCCAGAGTCTCCTTATGCTATAACTAAAATAGCAGGAGAAGGACTTTGCAAGTTTTTTAACAGAACATATGGGCTTAATTCAGTAAGCCTGCGTTATTTTAATATTTTTGGGCCAAGGCAAAATGTAGAAAGCAAATACGCAGTAGTTATACCAATATTTATTAAACAAATGCTGGAAGGAAAATCTCCAATAGTGCATGGTACTGGCGAACAGAGCCGCGATTTCGTATTTATTAAAGACATAGTTAAAGCAAATTTAATCGCTTTGCAAGCTAAAAATTCTGGAGGAGATGTTTTTAATATTTCAACAGGAAAAGATGTGTCTATAAATTTTTTAGTGCAAAAATTAAATCAAATATTTGATAAAAAGATTGCTCCGGTTTACACAGAATCAAGAACAGGAGATATTTTTAAATCATGCGGATGCGCGGATAAAGCAAAAGAAAAATTGGGATTTTCTACAGAAACAAGTTTTGAAGAAGGATTAAAAGAAACTGTAGACTGGTTTAAGCAAGTACTACTTAGCCATACTCATTAAGAGCCTTGTGTTTGTATTTCATATAATATACATTATTCTTAATAAATACTTAAATATAACTTATGCATTCTTGTGTTTGGAAGCTTTTTATAACCACAATATCTAGTGGTTTTGTGTTACTTTTACACAATAATAACGGAAAAAGAAATAGGTGATGGAATGAGGTGTGTTTTTTGCCTAAAAGCAGATACGCGGGTTCTAGACAGCCGATTAACCACCACACAAGACTCCATACGCCGCAGAAGGGAGTGTCCTTCTTGCTTTAAAAGATTTACAACATATGAGCGAGTAGAAGACACAAACATATCTGTAATAAAGAAAAACAGCGTGATGCAGCAATTTGACAGGCAAAAACTCATCACAGGAATGCTCAAAGCCTGTGAAAAAAGACCAGTAAAACGAGAACAGATTGAGAGAGCAGTTGATGAGATAGAATCAGAACTGCGCAAAACAGGAAAAACAGAAATAACAAGCAGAAAAATAGGCGAAAAAGTAATAGAAAAACTGCTCTCACTGGACCAAGTTGCGTATGTAAGATTTGCATCAGTTTACAGAAGATTCAAAGACATAAATCAATTCTCAAAAGAGGTGGAAAAACTAAAACAAAGCAAATAAAGGTGAATAAAAAATGGTAGTTGCGCAAATAAAAAAACGAAACGGAAACACAGAACCATTTGACAGGGTAAAAATATCCAATGCGATATACAAAGCAGCAGTAGCAGTAGGAGGAAAAGACAGAACAAGGGCAGATGACTTGTCCAGGCACGTAGAGCATGTTGTTGAAAAAAAATTCGGAGACCAAGTACCAACAGTAGAAGAAGTCCAAGACATAGTAGAAACAGTTTTAATAGACCAAGGACATGCAAAAACAGCAAAAGCATATATCCTTTACAGGCAAAGACACAAAGAAATACGGGATGCAAGAATTGCGGTGATAGGAAAACCAACCACACTAAAAGTATCAATAAATTCTCTAGAAGTACTAAAAGGAAGATACCTGTTAAAAGACCCTGCAGGAAACATAATAGAAACACCAGAAGAACTATTCAGAAGAGTTGCAGAAAACATATCATTGGCAGAAACAAAATACGGAGGAAGCCCTGAAGAAGCAGAAGAAGTATTTTACCAAGAAATGGCATCAATGAAATTTATGGCATGCTCGCCAACATTAATGAACGCAGGAGCACCCTTACAACAATTATCAGCATGCTTTGTACTGCCAGTAGGAGACAGCATAAAAGAAATATTTGAATCAGTAAAAGCAACAGCAATAATACACCAGTCAGGGGGAGGAACAGGATTTGATTTTTCAAGACTAAGACCAAGACAAGACATAGTGATATCAACAAAAGGAATAGCATCAGGACCATTATCATTTATCAGAGTATTTGATACTACCACAGACGTAATTAACCAAGGAGGAAAAAGAAGAGGAGCAAACATGGGAATACTGCGAATAGACCACCCCGACATAATGGATTTTATAGTAGCAAAAGAAAAAACCAACGTACTAAATAACTTCAATATATCAGTTGCCTTAACAGACAAGTTCATGGAAGCAGTAAAAAATAACGAAGAATATGATTTAATAAGCCCAAGAACAAACAAGCCTGTTAAAAAATTAAATGCGCGAAAAGTTTTTGATTTGATAGTGCTAATGGCATGGAAAAACGGAGAACCAGGAATAGTATTTATCGATCAAATCAACCGATTTAATCCAACGCCTGAGATAGGAAAAATAGAAAGCACAAACCCATGCGGAGAACAGCCATTATTGCCGTATGAGAGCTGTAATTTAGGCTCGATAAATCTGGCAAAATTTGTAAAATCTAATACAAAGCAAATAGGCTGGGAAGAACTAAAGAAAACATGCAAAATATCAGTGCACTTTATGGACAATGTAATAGACATGAATAACCTGCCTCTGCCGCAAATAGAAGAAATGACAAAAGCAAACAGAAAAATAGGAATCGGAGTAATGGGCTGGGCTGACATGCTATATCAGTTAAGAATACCGTACAACTCAAAAAAGGCAATCCAATTGGCTGAAAAAGTAATGAAATTCATAGATGATGAAATCAAAAAAGCATCAGAAGAACTGGCAGCAAAAAGAGGGCCATTCCCAAACATACAAAAAAGCATTTACAAAAACCAAAAACCAATAAGAAATGCAGCAAGGACAACAATTGCGCCAACAGGAACAATAAGCATGATATCAGACTGCTCTTCAGGAATAGAACCACTATTTTCAATAGCATACATGAAAAGAGTAATGGGCGGGAAAGAATTAGTATATGTTAATCAACATTTTAAAAATATTCTACGAGAAGAAGGAATATACTCTGATGAATTAATACAAAAAGTAACGAACAAAGCAAGCATACAAGACATAGAAGAAATACCAGAACACATAAGAAACGTATGCGTAACTGCATTTGATATCACGCCAGAATGGCATGTAAAAATGCAGGCAGCATTTCAAAAATACACGGATAATGCAGTAAGCAAAACAGTAAATTTTCCAATCGATGCAACACCTGCAGAAGTAGAAAAAGTATATATGATGGCATATGAAACAGGATGCAAAGGCGTAACAGTATACAGGGACGGAAGCAGAGAAGGACAAATATTAAATGTAGAAACAAGCAAAAAACAAACAGAAGAAAAAGGAGAAATAAGCACACCAAAAAAAGAACTTATTGATAAATCAAAACAACAAGAAACAAAATGCCCTGAATGTAAAACAAAAATGGTATTTAGTGAAGGATGCGCTACTTGTCCCAACTGCGGGTATTCTAAATGCAGCTTATGATGAAACACTTAGGATTAGTGCAGGTTTACACAGGAGACGGAAAAGGAAAAACCACATGCTCTTTAGGGTTATCTCTACGAGCAATAGGCCAAGGATACAAGATTTATATGATACAATTTCTGAAAAGCGGAGACACCGGAGAATTATTCAGTGTCAAAAAATACATACCAAACATGACTATTGTTCAATTTGGCAAAGAAGCAATAACCGATACGCAACTTAAAATGTTTGAATTCGACGGGCAAGGAAAACTAGACGGGGCGGGAGGAAAATACACCTTTCTGCCTGACGAAGCCGAAAAAGAACCTGCACGAAGAGCACTAGAACATGCATTTAACATCGTCAGCTCAGGCGATTATAATATCGTAGTTCTGGATGAAATCAATTGCGCAATGAACAAAGGACTAATCCAAATTGAAGACGTTTTAAAATTAATAAATGAAAAACCAGAACATGTAGAATTAATTTTAACAGGGCGAGATGCTCCGCACCAAATAATAGAACGTGCGGATTTAGTGAGCGAAATAATGATGCGCAAACACCCATGGGAAAAAGGCATAGACGCCCGCAGAGGAATAGAATATTAGACCACACAAAAGCTTAAATACTACATATTACTGAATTCGGTGGGGGAAAAATGACCGAAGATTCTGTTGCAATCACATATGAAACGCTTTACGAAATACTCAGAGCGGAGAAGAATAAAGAAGAACTCTGCGAATTAGATGCGAATTTTTACACAAATATTTTGGAATACCTTAGAGAGAAAACAAAGATTTTTGAAGAAGCATCATCCAAAAACGACATATTTTCAATAGACGAACGCGATAATACCCAAGTACAGCTTCAAAATATCAAAAAAATAATAAAAGAAATCTATGAGCGCCGCGAAAAAAAAATAATTGATATCGCCCTGAACAAATCCCGGACTAATTCAGACATAATAGATACTACTAACCTGCTTAATCCGGAACAAACTTTTTTTAACGGCTTAACAAACTTGCTTGATAAATTTCGTCTAGGAATTTTAGCACAAATAATTGCATTGCAAGAGCCTATTTTCGACCAAGAACTAGATGCTGAACTTCTTGAACAAAACGCCCGAACAAAAGCTGAGCAAACAAAAAAAGAGACACTGATTGAAACAGAATACAGAGAAGAATTGCCTGCAAAAGAAACAGAAATGAAAAAAGAAACTAAAAGAAATATGAAAAAAATCAAAGCAGTACAACCAATAGAACAATTTATCGGCACTGAACTAGAAATGTATGGGCCATACAAAGAAGACGATGTGGCTGAAGTTCCTTTGGAAATAGCTGAAATTTTAATCAAAAAAGGAAGCGCAATAGAAATTGAATAAAAACACAACCTTTTTAAATAGACCCAATTTCATGTTCTCTAATGAAACAACCTAAAATTAACAATTTTAGGCGAGACCAAAAATGAAATTACCAAAAACGCGCAAAACTTATTGTCCTAAATGCAAAAAACATACAGAACACAAAATAGCTGAAGCTAAAAAGAAAACACCAAGCACAGCACATCCAATGGGCAAAGGAAGCAAAAAGCGAGCAAAACTAAGAGGCAGGATGGGCTTAGGAAGCAAAGGAAGATACTCAAAAAAACCTCTAAGCAAATTCAAGATGACAGGAAAAAAACAAACTAAAAAAATAGATTTAAGATACACCTGCACAATATGCAAAAAATCACACACAGTAGGAAAAGCATGGAGAGCAAAAAAGGTTGAATTCAAATGAAACAGATAAAAGAAACGAAATCCAAATTTATCAAAATAAGATGCCCTAAATGCAAAAATGAACAAATAATGTTTGGGAAATCATCCACACAAGTAAAATGCCTGGTTTGCGGCAAAATCCTTGCAGAACCAACAGGCGGAAAAAGCAAAGTTAAGGCAAGAGTGCTAGAAGTTTTAGAATAATTTTTAAACGATTTTCGAATCGGGGGGGAAATATTTTGTTATTAAAAAGAAAAGGCTTTCCACAAGAAGACGAACTTGTTCTCTGCACAGTCACAGCAGTCCACTATCACTCTGTTTTTGTCACCTTAGATGAATACGGCAAAACAGGGTTGATACATATTTCTGAAATCGCGCCAGGAAGAATACGAAATATACGCGATTATGTTGTTGAAGGAAAAAAAGTAGTGTGCAAAGTCCTTAAAATAGACCAAGAAAAAGGACACATTGATTTATCGCTAAGAAGAGTGAATGAAAAGCAAAAAAGAAACAAGCTAAACCAAATAAAACAAGAACAATTGGCTGAGAACATAGTAGAATATGCCGCGAAACAGAAAAAGAAAAAAGCAGAAGAATTATATAACGAAATAACAAGCAAGTTATTCGAAGTATACGATAGCTTATTCACCGCTTTTGAAGAGGCATCGCAAGATAAAATAAAACTGGAGGATTTTTTCGATAAAAAATTAGCAGCAGAACTAACAGAAGTAATCAAACAAAGAATAAAGCCGCGTGAAATTGAAATCAGCGGAGAAATAACAATCACGAGCAATTCACCAAATGGGGTAGAAATAGTCAAGGAGATACTAAAAAAAGCAGAAAATATTCCTGAAAAACCATTAATTAAATACAAAGGCGCAGGAGTATACATCATATCGATAAAATCAGATGATTATAAAAAAGCAGAAAAAATACTAAAAGAAGCAATAGAAAAATCATCGGCTGAAGCGAAAAAACAAAAAGCAGAATTTGATTTTAAAAAAATAGAGAAGGATTAAATGTTATGAAAAGGATTCTTCGATGCAATAAGTGCAACAAATATACTCTTAAGGAACAATGCACGTGCGGCGGGATTGCGGTTATAATAAAACCGCCGAAATATTCACCAAAAGACAAATACGGAAAATACAGGCGAAAAGCAAAATGTGGAAAATAAACAAAATTGCCAAAACAATAAATCTTAGGAATCCAATACTGATCGAAGGACTTCCGGGTATAGGAAATGTAGGAAAAGTAGCAGTAGATTTCATGATTGATGACCTAAAAGCCAAAAAATTATGTGAATTTGAATCTTATTCCTATCCCAATTCTGTGTTTGTTAATGAAAATAACTTAATTGAACTGCCAACAATAGAAGTTTATTATAAGCAATTGAAAAATAAACAAAATGATTTAATGTTCTTATCAGGAGATGTTCAACCAATAGATGAATTATCCTGTTATGAATTCTCAGAAAAAGTAATTGATTTATTCCAAGAATATGCTGGAAAAGAATTAATCACCCTGGGCGGCGTAGCATTAAAAGAAGCCCCTAAAAAACCACAAGTTTACTGCACAGGCAATTGCGCAAAAATGATAAAAAATTATGCAAAAGGAGTTTCAGTAAACAAAAAATTATACGGTTCTATAGGCCCGATTATTGGGGTTTCTGGTTTATTACTCGGTTTAGCCAAAAAGAGAAATATACCTGCGATTACATTATTAGCAGAAACATACGCCCATCCAATGTATTTGGGAGTAAACGGCGCAAAAGAAATAATCAACATTTTAAACAAAAAATTAGGAGTAAATGTAAGAATCAAAGAATTAGAAAAAGAAATACAAGAACTAGAAGAAGAAATGCTAAAAGAAACAATAGACATAACCAAATCTCCGAGGCTTAAAAAAATAAAAAGCAAATTTGGAAAGGATATGAGCTATATTGGGTAAATTAATCATAACATTTAAAAATCTTAAATTCTGTATTCAATAAAAAAGAGGAAAAAATGAAAACAATAGTATTGGGCGGAACAAATTCTAAGGAGTTGGCTCGCAAACTTGCCAGAAAAAGTAAAGCAAAATACGGCCATTTAATAGTGGACCATTTTCCAGATGGAGAACGCTATATCAGACTGCCCTTTGATGTCAAAGATAAAAAGATTATTTTGGTTGAATCAATGTTTCCAAATCCAGATTTAATAATGATAGAAACAATATTCGCAGCTCGAACCTGCAAGGAATTAGGAGCAAAACAGGTAATATTAGTAGCACCTTATTTGGCATATTTAAGACAAGACAAGAGATTTCATCCTCGCGAATGCTGGTCAAACAGGATAATGGCAGCTTTGTTAACATGCGCAGACAAAATAATAGTAATAGACCCGCACTTGCAAAGGATTTCAAAACTGAGTGAAATATTCAGAATATCCTCAAAAAGAATTAGTGCAAATAAAGTCTTAGGTGAATATATCAAGAAAAATATAAAGAACCCGCTAATATTAGGGCCAGACTTGGAAAGCTTTCAATGGGCGCAAAAAATAGCAGACATGATAAGAGTTCAATCAACAGTTCTAAGAAAGAAAAGATACACATCAAGACATGTTAAGATAAAACTAAAAAACGGACACGAAATAAAAAATAGAAACATAGTGATAATCGATGACATAATAAGTTCTGGACACACAATGATAGAAGTAATAAAACAAGCCAGAAAAAAAGGAGCAAAAACAATAACCTGCATGGCAGTTCATGGAATATTCGCAGAAAATGCATACAATAAAATGAAAAAAGCAGGTGCAACAAGAATAATCACAACAAATACGATTCAGAATAAAACAAGCAAAATAGATGTGAGCGGGGTTATTGCTGAATCACTTACATAATCTTCTAACTTCTTTAGCAAGAACAGTATGATTCGCAGGCTCTGAACGCAAATGACCTGCTATTGTTAGGAATAATTTTGATTTTGGCAATGCTTTGTGCAATTTGTATGCGCTAATTGGCGGACAAATCATGTCATATCTTCCATTTATTATTGAAACTGGCAAATGCTTTATTTTTTTAATATTTTTCATAATATAATTCTCTGGAAGAAAACAATTATGTGCAATATAATGAGTTTCCAAAGGAGACATGGCTTTCCAAAGCTCTGGCTCTTTTTTCATTGTTTCTCTGCATTTTTTCTTGTCAAACTTAAGCTTCGCAATGCATAGCTCGTAAAAAGTCCATGCATAAGCATACTTATGCCTTGTTTTCTTATTCTTAGACTTGTTCTGCTTATAAAAAAACTTAACAATATTAGTATGATACTTCTTGGGCGTTATTTTAACAGCGTCTTCCCAGACTTCTGGAAAAAACTTGCCTACACCGCCGCCAGCATAATGCTTATTTTCTTCTTTAGTAGCAAGATAAATACCCCTTAAAACCATTCCCTTGACACTTTCACGATGCCTGATAGCATAAACCAAAGACAAAGTAGAGCCCCAAGAACCGCCCATTAAATAAACCCTTCTCTTGCCGAAAAAATGCTTGATTAATTTACGCATATCTTCAACTAATCTTGAAGTAGTGTTATTTTTTATAGAAGCAAAAGGCCTGCTTTTGCCGGCCCCGCGCTGGTCAAAAAACAAAACATTATGCTTATCTTTATTAAAAAATTTCCTGTGTCTTGCAGTAAAACCAGCTCCAGGACCGCCATGCACAAAAACTACTGGAATTCCATCAGGATTACCATATAATTCATAATATAATTCATGGCCTCCAGAAACTCTAACATAACCTTTTTTATAAACACCTCTTTTCATCTATGTTTAACCTCGCTTGTTTTTTTAATACTTTTGTTTTTTTTTT
>JAFGHW010000026.1 GCA_016929895.1 Candidatus Woesearchaeota archaeon | reverse complement strand
TTTATACTGTAGAGAAATTCCTAGGAAAAGTTTTTACAACAAACGAAAAAAAGAAAGAAATCACAACGAAGCAAGCTTAATACTCGTCTTTAAATCCTTTAAGTCATAATCAATACTTCTTTTTTCTTCTGGCTTTAAGCCAACTCTCTTAATCCAGACTTCGATTTCAGCAACCCTTCGGATAGCAGCATTAAGTTTTCCAGAATTCAGCAATTCCCTTGCCTCTTCGACCTTTGCATGAATCTCAGGACGGCTAATTGCAGGACTATGAGGCCCTTCTTCGATTTCGGTCATTTCCTGCTCTAAATAAGTCTTAAATGCAGACTCTTTCATGCCTCTAAGCTTTTCTAATTCAGTCTTTTCCTTTTCTAAAAGATCATACTCTCTATGAATCGCCTTTTCCTTCTCATCAAGCGCGGCCTCATACTTTTTAATCTTAGACTTCTTGCTGAGCTTTCTTGCTTTGGACAATGCTTCTATAGTAAGTCTCTTAACTTCCTTTTGCAAATTAAAGAATTTCTTCTCAAGAGAAGGCAGATTCTGCTTAAGCTCTGTAACACGTGCAATCTTGAATTTCTGTTGTGATATTTTTTTCTTTTCAGCTTCAATATGCTTTAAAATCTTGCCGGCTACGCGCTCTTTTTCTTTAAGCTTTTTCTCAGCGATTTTTGCAGCCTGCATCTTTTTATTAAATTCCTTTTGTGCTTTAAGTAACTTTTTGGCTTCCTGCACTGCAGAAGTTTCCTCTTCTTCTAATCTTTTTTGATCTTTTTCCAGCATACTTATTGCCTTAACCACTTGCTTTTCTTTTTCTTTTAAAGAATTAACATCATTTTCAATAACTGACTTGACTTTTTGTTTTTCGCTGTTTAAATCTAACAATTGTGTTTTAAGCAAATTCTCTTTTGCCGACCATTCTTCCTTAACCAGGGCCAATTCATTCTTAAGAACCTTTAAGTCATTTGAAAGACTCTTTTTTTCTGCCAGCAGATTATTTCGGGCATTTTTCAATTTTTCATTATTGTCGACCCATTTGCGTTCTCTTGCTATTAAATTATGCTCTCTATTTGAGATATCTTTTTCAGTAGTTTGTTTTTTAAGAGCTAATTCTTTTTCCATAATATTTCTTTTATTTTCAAGTTTCTTTTCAGAATCTCTTATTGCATTAAATTTATTGTCTAACTCCTGCTTCAATTTTATTAATGCCTTTTCCTGCTGTTTTGCATTTTTTAATTGTTTTTCTTTTTTGTCTATAAGCGCAGAAATATCCGACAGCTCTTTTCTTCTATTTGCTAATGCAGCAGAGGCCTCTTTCTCGACTGCAACAAGGCGATTAACTTCTTTTTCCCTGTTTAGAATCTTTTTTTCACGCGCAAGAAGAGCTTTTTCCATAGAATCAGTAATCTTTTGCTTAACTTTGATTTTAGACTCTCTTTCGTTATAATTCTTTTCAGTTTCTTTAATTTTATTTAATTTGTTGTTTATTTCTTTTTTAAGATTATTTAACATAGTCTCTTGTTTTTTAAAATCTCTTAACTGCGCTGATTTCTTGGAAATAAGCCCAGAAATAGATTCAGCCATCATCTTTTTTTCAGATACGGCTTGTTTTGCTTCATTTTGTACTTTTTTCCAATGATTAACTACTTTTTCCTTTTCATTAATCTTTGACTCTCTTTCTAAGAGTGCTTTTTCTCTTGCATCAAGCAATTTCTTCTGTATGTCGAGTTTGCTGACTTTCTTAGATAATTCGCTTTTTTCCTTTTCGATATTCTTAAGAATATCCCTGTCATTCTGAATCTTTGCTGTAATCACTGCCTCTTCTTTTTTGAGATTGTTCGCGATTCTTATGCGCTCTTTCATATCTTTTTCAGCAGAATTAATTTCAGAACGAATCTTTGCAAGTTCTTCTTCTTTTTTCTTTTTATAATCCTGAATTTCATTAGATATCTTTCTCTTTTTTGTATCTAAATTAGCTTCTATTTGTTTTTCTTTCCTGGAAACTTCTTTATGTATTTCAGACAAGGTTTTGTCCAATTTTTGCTTTCTTTCATTGTACTCTTCTAAGAGGCCTGCATTTTTCTTTGAATACACTTCTTTAAGATTCTTAAGTTTTTTCTCAGCAGCCTGAATTTTTGCTTCGGCCGAACGAACTTTTTTAGTAATATCTCTTTCTTTTGAATTAGCAGAATAAATCTTTTTAGAAATTAATTTCTCCCTTTTAGACAAATTTGCTTCTTTGTTAAATAATGCTCTCTTTTTTGTGTTAATCTCTTCTTTTTCTTTGATTAATGATTTTTCAATACGTTCAATATCTGCTTTTTTAGAACCAAGATTAGATTCAAATTTTTTGTACATAGCCAGCTGTTCAGCAGTTTCTTTTTGCAGAATTCGGAATAATTCCTTGGACTCCTTAATTTTGCTTCTAAGCTCCTGCTCTTCTTTTTTAAGCAATTCCAGCTTTTTAACATTACGCTCCCTGTCTCTAAGTTCTTCAGAACGATCTTCTAGCTCTTTGCGAAGACTCTTTATTTTCGCAAGTTCATCATCAGGATTTGATGCAAAGATTCCTAAAAAAATTGAGTATAACATGGTGTACCATCCCCTTTTTACTATATCAAGACCCATAGACTTTATATACTTTCGTTATCTCTAATGAGTAAAAACAAATAAGGCGTATAACTCAAGAAATCATAAACTTTTTAAGCTAGTAATCAACACTACTACAAATTGAGGCAAAACAAATGCAAAAACTAAAATGTTCATCCTGCAAGGAAGATATAACAAACCAAAGAGGTACTGTTAAGTTCATGTGCCCAAAATGCGGAAAAACAGAAATAATAAGATGTCCTCATTGTAAAAAAATAGCTGCAAAATACAAATGTTCGGCATGTGGATTTGAAGGGCCGAACTAAACAATGGCAAAAGTAATAGTAACCATGGAGATAATGCCCGAAGGACCAGACAGAGACTTGAACAAAATCGAACAAAAAGCCAAAGAAAAAATAGAAAAAAGAGAAGGAATAATAAACTCTACAACAACTGAAGAAGTTGCTTTTGGGCTAAAAAAAATTATAATCAAATTTGCAGTAGACGAAAATAAAGGCAGTCCAGACCCGATTGCAGAGGCTCTGGAAGAAGAAGACGACATCGCATCAGCCCAAATAACAATGGTATCCCGTGCTTTAGGATAAAAAAAATGAATAAAAAAATAATATTTGCAATATGCATTCTAACTTTTATATTAGCTATTACGTCATGTTCTAATGATAATATAATAGAGATTACAGAAGATAAACCAAATCTTTCTGAGCCAACAGAAAGTATAGACGCTTCAGGAATCCAGCTTGGGGATATGGTTGAAATGAATTTTGTTCTTTACGGAGAAGATGGAAGGGTAATAGACACAAACAATAAAGAACTCGCGCAAAAAGCAGGATTAAAAACATATTCATTAGGAATATACCGGTTTATAGTCGGACAAAGCAGCAAAGTAAAAGGATTTGATACAGCAATAATCGGACTAGAAAAAGGAGATAAAAAAACATTGGACATACCTGCAAGCACCAACAAAATAGAATTAGAATCTGACTTAGAACAAATAGAACTAAGAACAAAGACAGTACCAAGAAAACAAACATTCGCACTAAAAAGTTTTGAGAAAGTCTTTGGCAAGCCACCAATAATAGGAGATGTAGCAGTCAATAGAGATATGTTCCCGTGGCCATACAAAATATTGGCAATAACCAATAACAGTGCTTTAGGAGAAATAGTAATCAAAGAAGGCGAAGATGCAATACTGCCAGGAACCCAATGGAAATCAAAAGCATTACAAGTCTCAGATATAGCAGTACAATTCATACAAAACCCAAAAAATGGGCAAATTATAGAGACAGAGTTTGGAACAGCAACAATTGAAGTTATAAGAAGCAGGATGAAAACAACTCATAACCCTGTGATGGGAAAAGAATTTTTTTATACACTGCCTTCTGAGCAATTACTGTCGCCGAGATATGAATTTAGAATAACTGAAATAACAAATGAAACATTCACAATGAACAGAATTAATTTCCCAGAACAAGAAAACCTAAAATTAGAAGTTGAAATATTAGATGTTCTTTCCGGCACAGAAATTAAAAAAGCGAAATTAATTTCTTGATAGGCATGTCTGTTCTAATAGCCGTATTGTTGAAATGAGTTTTTTCCGCCTTAAAACCCTTTAATTTTATTTTCTTAAGAATTATGCCTTGTTTTGGCAATGGCTTTTTATAAGCCTTTGATACTTTATGTATATCTATAAAACCAACGGCGGTTATTCTAGATTCTCTTTCTATTAGGGCCAGTAGTTTTATTAAATCCTTATTTCTTTTGCCAATATTTTTAAACATCTTCTTTGTTAATTTAGAATCCCATAATCTGCCGGCCCACAACATACCTGCCCAAATCATCTCTTTTTTGCAGCAATAGCCTAAGTTATAATGAGAAGTTTTTGTATTCAAGCATTTCCCGCAGTATAATAAATATAAATGTTGTCTTTGCAGTTTATCAATTTCCTGCTTTGATTTTTTACATTTGAAATAAACCCTGTAATAATGATCTGAAGCATGTGTGAAAATTGGGATTAATGCTTTTTCAAACTGAGCGCCTATTAACTGAATTTTTCTAATTAAAATTCTGATTCCTGCTTCATGCATTAACTCATTTTTCAACGGCTTTGCCCAATATTTTCTTTTGCATGCCAATTCATGCGAACCAGCCAGCGCTGATGTATCCGTAGCAGTCACAGCCAAGATTCCATTTCTGGACAATCTCACAATTGCAGAGTTTAAGAAAGGATTTGGAGAGCCAAATGGGTCCACATCGATATAATCAAAACCGCTGCTTTTCAGCAAGAATTCATTTGCATCCTGATTACAAACCTTGATTTTATTTGCTTTGTTTAACCTAATATTCTTTTTTATTATTTTTACTGCCTTTTTGTTGTTATCATTCGCGCAAATTGATTTAATTTTGCCTTTTTTTAATTCTTTAACAAATCTAACAGACCGAATCCCTGAACCTGCCAATATATCCGAGATTTGCAACCGTGATTTATTAATCGAATTAAGAAGTAAAATGGAGATGTCCCTGTTAAGTTTCATTACTGGATTATAAAATACAGAAAGCTCTTTAGAAATTTTGCCTGTGCTGGCAAAAAAAACTGCTTTCCCTTCATTCTGCTTTTTTACCTTTACTCGCGCATTCATCGCAACAGAACCAGACCTTTTCTCCATTAATTTCTCTTTCTACGATTTCTGTTTGATCCTGGCTTAGCGGCTTGCCGCAGTAGGCGCAAACACCAAGCTCTCCTTTTTCTTCAGCCCCTTCTGCAAAAGCTTCTTCTTCTGGGGAAATTTCATCATTTTCCAATAAATCCTCTCTCCCTTCTTCGGTAGTTGTATCTGCGTCTTTAGCCCCCTCTTGAATCTCTCCCTGCGTTTCATCAGAAGTTGGTTCTGGTTTCAAATAATCTTCTTTTTCGTCAGCCATAGAAAAACTAGTTAAAGTAGTATTATTTAAGCTTTGTTGTTCTGCAAAAAAATTCTTGATTTCTTCTAAATAATTTATGCTGATTTTCAGATTCCAATCAGAAGGAAAACACCTAAAATAATTAGGCCAAGTATACCTTTCATCCAAGAAAATCAAAACTCCCCTGTCTTTTTCGCTTCTGATGCATCTTCCAGAATTCTGCATAGTTTTAGTCAGAGCAGGCATAATATAACCATAATCCCAACCCTTGCTAAACTTTTTATCATAATATGCGATCAATTCTTTAGTTTCCAAATCAGAACGATCTAAAGGCAACCCGACGATAATAACTGATTTTAAAACTCCCGGCAAATCAATACCCTCACCAAAACTTCCAGCAGCAACACCCAATAAAACCGCATTATCGTATTTACAAAATCTTTCCAGCAATTCCTGCTTTTCTTCTTTGGTTAATTTTGGCTGTTCGCTAAAAATAGTTTTTTTACATCTGGTTTCTAAAAATTTAGCAATCTCATTTCGTAAATAATAAGAAGGGAAAAAAATCGCGGCATTTCCCGGGATCTTATCAACAATATCTGCGCAAATATTGGCAATTTTTAGAAACTGGTCTTGATTTCTTTTAGTAAATTTTGTAGTTGTTTTAGGAATAACCAAAGCAAGCATATTCTTCTTAGGGAACGGACTTGAAAATTCTTTAGTAATGGTTTCTTTAGAAAATCCCAGCAAATCCTTATACATGTCAACTGGACTCAATGTTCCAGACATCATAATAGTCGACAAAGAAGAATCAATGATGTCCTTAGTTGCCATAGAAGGATCAAGACAATGATGAGTCAAAATAACAGAAGAATCATTTTTTGTAAGAATTCTTGAAAATCCAACATCTCCCAATGGCCAAGATTCCAAAAAAGAAGCAGTCCATCCGATAGAACTAGTTTTTTGCTGTTCTCTAACAATTTCTGCTGATGCTTTTAATTCTTCGATAAAATCTTCATAATTTTTAATATTTTTAACCCCGTCTATAAAAGATTCTTTTTTAACCAGTTTTTCATCATTAATCGATAATTCCTGTGCCATACGGTATAATAAAGATTCTAATTCAATAAGAAATACAGCAAGCTCATCAAAATCATATTTTTTACATTCTCTAATGGCCCGCTTAATTATTCTGTCAGACAGCTTTTTTGTTAACAATGAACGAATTCTAGAAGGGAGATTATGGCCTTCATCAATAATTATTACAGACTCGTGCAATGATTTATTTATTTTAGAAAGAAAATTTTCCCTGATACTGGGATTGAACAAATAATAGTAATCTGAAACAATTACTTTTGATTTTGATGCTAGTAGCAATGACAATTCATAAGGGCAAATAACATTCTTTTTGCATAATTGGATAATTTTTTCAGTAGAAACCGGCGATATTTTTTTAATTTCTTCCAATACATTCTCACGTTTAATGTTATCTTTTGCTTTAGCATTGATATAAAATTCACATTTATTTTCTTCTCTCATTGACTTGCAATATTCTGAAAAATCTCCAGACATCATTATTTCGGCGCCTGGCTGCAAACACATCCATTTTTTTCCGATTATAGAAGTTGCAACTAAATCTAATTCAAATTTTTTTTTAATTTCTTTGAGAGTATCAATAATAATTTTATGCTGAGTATGCCTTGAAGTCAAGAAAAAAATACTTGTATTGTTTTTTACTGCTGAAAATAATGCAGGTGATAAAGACGCGGCAGTTTTTCCTAACCCAGTGGGCGCGTGAATAATTGCGTGCTGTTTATTTTTTAATGCAGAATCAATTAAATTGATTAGTTCGTCTTGCACAGGACGTATTTTTTCATGCGGAAAGAAAATCCCAGAGCTCATAATTTTTGTTAAGGGAATATTCTTTAAATGCTTTTCGCCTCTAAAATTGAAAAAAGTAATATGAGTATCGAAAGGTTTAAATAGAAAATCTAATTTACAAAATATAATCAAAAGAGGTCTAATATTATATCACAAGAGTAAAACGAAAGGTTTAAATATACGCTTGAAAATACATATTATATAATATAAATACGCCAATGGGGTGGTTGTGTGAAAAACAAAGAAATATTCAAAGTCTTTTTTAGAGAAAAACCATCAATGATGCTTGTTGAACTAAAAAATGCAAAATCAGAAGTTTATGCTTCTTCATTGGCCAAACATATAGACTGCACGTATTCTCATGTTGTTAAGATATTGCAAGAAATGGAAAGAGAAGGATTAATCAATTTTGACAAACAAGGAAGACTAAAATTATTGACACTAACCAAAAAAGGACAAGAAATAGCATCCCGCATTGACGATGTGCGGGGATTATTATAATTCTTTTTAAAAAATAAGGTGGGATAGAATTGGGACAAAGCAAAAAAGCTAGAATTGAGCGTCTTAAATATTTTTGGGGAAACAGAAGGCAAAATGAAGAATACTCTGTAGAAGATCTTATGGAATTTCTTAAACAAGGATATATTAATCTTAAAGAGTTTATTGAGACAGGCAAAAGATTTTATCTAGAAGAAGAGCATGACGTTCTAGAAGGACTTTCTGAATTTGAGTTTCCCACTGATGAAGAAAAACAAGAAACAAAAGAAGCAACAAGAATGACACTTGAAGCAATGACTGTGTCATTGGTTGCAGAACAGGCAGACAAAGAGTTACGAAAAAAAGCTTTAGAACAAGCAGGGCTTGCAGCTGAAAAAATGAAATTAGTCCGCGCTTTGCGGGCAAAAAATAGAAAAATAAACATGGACCTTGGAAGTTCTGAAAAAATGATAAATGAAAAAGAAAGAATGATAAAATTATTAGAAAGAGGGCATTTGAGATCAGAAAAATCTTATCAGCCATCTTTTTTAGAGACCTCCTCTTCACCTGAAGAATTGAATAGAATGATGCCACAATGCACTGACACCGAAACAGCAGTTGTGGGATACTTATTAAAAAATCCAAGAACAGAATTAGGAGGGATACTTCCAAGACAATTTGTAAAAATGTTTTATTCTAGAACAAACCAAATGATATACAGCGTAATAGAAGATCTTGGAAGAAAAGCAGACCTATTAAATGTAAAAGAAGAATTGTATAGGCGCGGACATTTTCAAAGGATTGGCGGAGAGTCAACTTTAGAGCAATGTTTAAAAGAAGCAGAATCCATTGAACCTGAAAATTTTCTAAATCATGTTTATAGAATTGAAAAAATGTATATACTAAGAATGCTGGCCGCAAAACTAAGCGAATTTTCAGATATTATTTTGGAAAGTTTTGAAGCAGTCTCCGATATAAATAACTTAATTAAAAACTTAGCAGTTGATATTATCCAACTTCTGCCATTTCGAGACAGAGCAAGATACAAACATTCATATGAAGTAGAACAAGCAGTAGAAGGGCTTAAAGAAACAATTGAAAGAAAAGGAAAACCAGAGATATCAACGTGTTATAGTGATTTAGACAAAATAACATATGGAATAAGACCTATGTTTGTAATGCTTGGAGGAAGAGCAAAACAAGGGAAAACATCTTTTTTTCTTAATTTAGTTAATAATGTATTGAAGCAAGGATATTCTGCATTAATATTTTCACATGAAATGAAAAGACATCAAATATTACAACGAATGCTCTCAATGGAAGCAGACATGAATACATCTGAGTTTTTAATGTCAACAGGACTTACTTCCAACCAAGAATTAAGCTTTGAAATAGCCACAAAAGCACTTAAAGATTCCCCATTGGTAATATATGACGGCATCCCAGATAAAGACTATGTCCGGAAAAGAGTTGAATTAGAAAAAGAACTGCACCCTAATTTGAAAATAGTTGTAATAGATTCACTGCAAGCCCATGCAGGATATAGACCACATGAAGGCTCAAAAACAGATATTTATTCTGAAGTAATCAAGGCGTATCAATTACTTCCCAATGATTTTGATGTTATGACAATCCTAACAGGCCAATTAAATAGAAAAGTGGAAGACCGCAGAAAAAAAAGACCGAATGCAATGAAAGATTTTAGTGACTGCAAGGGAGCAGACGAAATATGCGACCTAGGGCTTGCGGTTTATAGACCTGAATTTTACTGGCCGGGCAACGAAGAATTTCAAGGATGGATGCAAGTAATTGCATTAGCAGAAAGATATGGCCCTGGAGGAAGAAGCTGCAAATTAGGTTTTTGTAAAGAAAGCGGAAAAATAACAGAATGGGAAGAGAATAAAAAAATTATTCAGTATACATCTTTAACTTAGTTGGGTCATATTTCCAAGCAACTGGAATCCTTTCAGATTCCTTGTAATACTTAATTAATCGTTTAATCTTAGATTCTGTTAATTGATGACCTCTCTTTGCGCTCATGTCCTGCTTGTTATTATTCAAATGCGCCTTAATCGCAACCAATTTTCTCATCAAAGCAATAAGGTCTTCAGGCAATTCCTTGCCAAGATTTTTTTCCTTCATAATCTTTGTAATAGACTTTTTTGTAAGCATTTTAACATCAGGAACACCATATACATCTCTTAAAATAATTCCTATCTCTGAGGCAGTTTTATCCTTTTTAGCTAATTTAGAAATTAACATTTCGATTTCTTTATCGCTGTATCTAATCCAATTAGATTTCTGCTTAGTCATAGGCTTATGAGAGCCTGATTTTCCTTTTTTTCTTGAATGCATTCTAGCCATGCTTATTCACCTTATTCTATATTTGAAGAAATTTAAAATTTCTCCAGCATAAACAAGCCCTGAGACCGGTTTATCTCTTGAATAGCAAATAGAAGACTCAGGTAGTTTAAAAAGATTGTGCTTATTCTTCCCTGCAGACACCGCCAGCAATTTTAGTTGAGTCTATATACAAGTTAGCATTATCAGTTAATTTATACGGAACTTTAACAGGATGGCCATCCAAATCTTTGTCATTGATTTTTAATGATACAAAATCTTTGGAGATACTCTTGACAACAATATCATATGAAACACCATTGACAATGAAATAAGCGTTCTGGCCCTGAATAGTGCTTCTGCATTTTTCCTTTCCATCATCAACACAAACAGAAGCCATAAAATAAGTAGGAGAACAAGCCCTGTCATTACCGCAATCAGAATGAACACAACAACTGGATCTGGGAATGCATTTATTTTGCATGGCGCACCAATTTGAATCCCTATCACAAGCACAAGCTTCTTTGTTAGGTTCATAAACCTGGTTAAAAGGGCAAATATGCTTTATGCATTTCTTATTCTCGCAAATTTCGCCCACTCCGCAATCATTAGAATTACAACAATATGCTTCAGAAATACATTCAGCATTGCACATCTTAAAACCTTCATTACAAACGCATTTGCCAGAAACACAATAAGAATTTTCAGTACATTCGATATTATCGCAAAGACTTTCTTTAATATTAACCTCTACATCAATAACCTTGGCATCAATAGGTCTTGCATCAATAGTTCCTTTAGAACACGCACTAATCAAAAGCAAACAAATGATTAAAACTCTCAGTATGTATTTCATTCCCCCAACCTAGTATTTAATAGAAGCTGATGATTTATAAATGTTATGTAAAAATAGCTCCGCACGGACATTCGTAAAAACTGCGCTTTGCTAATGGTTAAAGCACAGCCTTAATTTCGAACCGTGGTCCTCAGGGCCAGAACCTGAGATGATTGGCCGCTACACTACGGAGCTATGTTCAACACAAAAATCTTTCTTCTTTAAAAACTTTAGGCAAAGATTTAAATATATCAAGATAAGAGCATATTGTATCCAAAGAGGTGAGAAATTATGGACAGGCAAGAAATCATAATTCTATTCATAGTAGCAGTAATCGCTGCAATAGGGCTATTTTTGGTATACTCTGCAAACAAAACAATAGGCGATACGACATATCCGCAATTTGAAGTCGGGCCAGGAGCAAGCTGCTATGTAGATTCAGACTGCTACTGGGCATATAATGACCTAAACTATGAATGCCGCGGAGGATTTTGCAGGCCAAAAGGAGCAATAGGGCCTCCACAATATGAACCTAAGCTGAAGTTGAGATAATTTTTTTACTATTTCTAATTTATTTTTACCAGAATAAAAATGAATAGCCCCGGACGGATTTAGAACCTAATCCTTAGGAAGTATTAGAAGTCCAAACGGTCAGTTAAGCAAAGCTTAACTGCCCAATTAAAATCAATAGCCCCGGACGGATTCGAACCGTCGTCCGCGCATCCAAAGTGCACGATGATTGACCGCTACACTACGGGGCTGTACAAAGAATTAATTCTGAATGGTATATAAATTTATTCCTATAATTGCTGCAGAGCTTCTTCCTCAGCAAAATGCAATTTACCGGGAACAATTAAACACTGCACTCCTTTGCCAAAATCGAAATTTACCAAATCAGATGCTTTTCCTGGTTTAATAACCTGATTTTCAGAACCTAAATTAGAACAACCAATACAAAGAGTATTTTTATCAAAAATACCTTCTTTTCTTTTTTCTTCAATACCTAAAAAATTTTTAATTGCTTCATTGACTGACATAAATTTATTTTCCTTAGGATTTAAGTCTAACAGAATTAATGTATGTAAATCCAATTCCTTATTGTCTCTTAACGCATCATAATGAGTTTCTGGCTCAAACCCTTTTCTAGAAAAAGGCACGCTGGTTGTCTTTCCAAATTTATACAATTGCAATCCAGTAACTGAAATAGCAGTTAAAACAGAGGCATTATGGATTATTTTAATTTTGATTTTCATTTCCTTTGCTCTGCTAATCAAATCAAAATGAGTTGTTGCTGCGAAAGGATCGCCGACAACTAAGAAAGCAACATTCTTTTCTTTAGCATCTTTAAGAATTGTTTCTTCTGGCCTTTTTTCTACCAAATCTCTATCTGCCAGAATGATTTTTTTATTGTAAAGCTGTTCAAGTTTTTCTACAGGCACAGACAAAACAGATGTATAGGTTTCCAAGTAAACAATACCAGCAGATTTAACTAACTCTAATCCCTTTACTGTGATATCTTTCTCATCACTTAATCCTATACCTATGAAATATAACGCCATAGAGAGAATAAATAGACTGATAGTTTAAAAAGATTAAGGCTTTAGCCGGGATTTTTTCTTATGCAATACATTCTTTTCAAGCCAAAATCCGCCTGAAAGAACAATCACAGAAATAACTGTGACAAGAGCAGCAATAAAAAACTGGTTAATAGCTGCCATTATACCTATGCCTGCTGCAATCCATAACGTGGCTGCAGTAGTCAAACCAACAACCTTATCCTTTTCTTTAAAAATAACACCTGCGCCAATAAATCCAATACCCACAACAACCTGGCCAGCAATACGAGAAACATCAACACCAGGCCCTGCAAAAGCAATAGACGCCAATGTAAAAACAGTTGCCCCGATACAAACCAATGAATGCGTGCGCAAACCAGCAGGGCATTCTTTAAATTCTCTTTCAAGACCAAGAATAGCACCAAGAACTACGCTGACTAAAATGCGAATCAAAATTTCATAGTTAATTACCATTTTAAAAAAAGAAAATCCCCCCTTTAAGGAGGGCAAAAAAGTTTTTGCCTTCATATACGATTGGGGGTGGTATAAATGAAGGCAAAGAAACACACCCGACCACCAAAGTGGTCGTCAACCAAAGACCAAAGGGGGTGAACATTTTATTTGATAACTTCGATGCCAAGTCCTTCTTCCATTTGCTTGACAGCTTCTGCTTTTTTCTGGGAAATAGATTGTTTTCCAAGAATCCACGGTGAATTAACACCAGTAATAATTGTCATAATCATCATCTTGCCTTTCATCTCGTCAATAACTCTTGCGCCCCAAATGACATTAGCGTCTTCATCCAAATGCTGGGTAACAAGTTCGCCTGCCTGGCTAATCTCTTCGAGAGTCATGTCAGGACCGCCGCAAATATGTATCAGAGCGCCGCTTGCACCTTCATAATTAATATCCAATAATGGATTTTCCAAAGCGCCTTTAACAGATTCAACGACTCTATTATTTGTATCTGAACTTCCTACACCAATAGCTGCAACTCCTCCATTCTTCATTATTGCCTTAACATCTGCAAAATCTAAATTAACCAAAGAAGGGACAGCAATTGTTTCAACAATTCCTTTAAGCATTGTTGAAACCAATTCGTTAGCAACTGCAAAAGCTTGTTGAATAGGCAGATTACCTGCAATATCAACTAAACGATTATTATCAATAACAATCACAGTATCTGAATGCTCTCTTAATTGCTCTAGACCAAATTCTGCTTTTTCAACCCTGGCTCTTTCGATATTAAAAGGCATTGTAACAGTGCCAATGACAATCGCGCCGATATCACGGGCAAGCTGAGCAATAATAGGAGCACTACCTGTGCCTGTTCCGCCGCCCATTCCAGCACAAATAAAAACCATATCTGCATTTTTTATTTCATCTTTGAGTTCATTAAGACTTTCCTGTGCAGCTTCTGCACCTTTTTGCGGAAAGCCGCCGCAACCAAGACCCCTTGTAACTTCTTTGCCGATAATCAATTTTTTATCAGCTTCGCTTATATTCAAATGCTGTTGGTCTGTATTGCATGCAATAATTTCTGCACCTTTAATGCCGCGCTTGTACAACCAAGAAATCATGTTGTTTCCAGCACCGCCAGTACCTATCACTTTTATGTTGGCTTGGCCAACATGCAAACCGATATTTTGGCTCGCATTTTGCGCGTTTTTTACTAAAATATCCATATCTCATCCCCCCTTTTTGGTTTTGTATGGTTTAATGTATATATTCTACTTGCGAAATCTTTAAATGCAAGTTAATTATAATACTTTTTAGAACAAGTTTGGGGTGTTTGCGCCAACAAATATCTCAAGAAGAACTGTTCAACTATCTTAGAACGCCAAACTAAGATTATACAAATTCAAACGCCAAATTTTAAACGAGTTCGCCAAAACTCGATTTAAAATCAATATTTCTTTATATTTATAAAACAACTATATAAATATTTTTGTACTTTATACTATATTTTAGAGTATATAATTAAGATTTTTTCGACGAGGATTTATTTTTTCCCGACGCTATTTTTGCGAAAATCTCTCTACCCTTTTCAGCAGCCCTTTTTATATGCGTTCCGTAATAGCCCATATACGCAGCAATATCCTTAATTCTATTTCCCCATTTATCAATAAAAACCACGTCAGTCAAAGGATATTTATCAGGCATTGCAGGTTCTTCAGCAGAATAACCAATAGGAACAATACCAAGAACCCTAATATTTCCAGGAGCGCCAATAATTCTTCTAACCTTATCTTCATCACAAGCACCAACCCAACAAGCACCTAATCCCTGAGCATGAGCAGCTAACAAAATATTCTCAATAGCAGCAGCAGAATTCTGAATACAATACAATTTTTCCCCTTTATCACCGTAAAACCTTTCAGACTTGCCAGGATTAGAACAAACAACAATATGAACAGGAGCATCATTCATCCAAGTCTGCATACATGCAGCCATAGAAATATTTTCCCTTGTTTTATAATCAGTAACAACAATAAAATTCCACTCCTGAATATTTCCAGCAGAAGGAGCTAATCTTGCTGATTCAAGAATATTACCCAACAATTCAAAAGGAACAGGCATATCTTTAAATCTTCTAACACTCCGTCTTGTTTTCAAACATTCAACAGCATCCATTATTAAACCTCTTTTGACTTGGCAATATTTGCCAACAGCATAAAGTTTTTATATACAACTCCTTTATATTCTTTTCGTATGAAACTACGCCAAATTATATTTGGCGAGCTTCATTTTTACCAGAGGCAAAAATGAAATACGCGGAATTGGTGGGAGTATACACACAATTAGAAGGCACATCCAAACGATTAGAAAAAACACACTATCTTTCTGAATTTTTGAAAACAATTGACAGCGCAGACCTAAGCAAAGTGCTGCTATTAATCCAAGGAAAAGTTTTTCCATCATGGGACAAAAGAAAAATAGGAGTGGCCGCACGATTACTGCTAAAAGCCATACAGATATCAACAGGAATAGATCCAGAAAAAGAATGGAAACAAACCGGAGACCTAGGAAAAGCAGCAGAGCAATTGGTTGAACGAAAAAAACAAGTGACATTATTTTCACAAGAACTAACTGTAGACAAAGTATTTGAAAATTTACAAAAACTTGCCTCACTTGAAGGCACTGGAACAGTAGACAAAAAAGTAAAACTAATCTCAGAATTATTAACAAGCGCAACTCCACTAGAAGCACGATACATTATCAGGACTGTTATTGAAGAATTAAGAGTCGGCCTTGGAGAAGGCACTATCCGCGATTCAATCGTATGGTCTTACTTTGCAAAAGAAGCAAAAGTAAATTACGACAAACAAGGCAATAATCTGGGCATAGAAAACAGAGAAGAATACACAAAATATATAGATGCTGTACAAGAAGCATATGACGTAGTAAATGATTTCTCCATTGTTGCAAGATTTGCAAAACAAAAAGGACTAAATGGCCTGTCTGAAATAAAATTACAATCAGGAACACCAATCAAAGTAATGCTTTACCCCAAAGCGAAAAATATCGAAGATGCATATTCAATAGTCGGAAAACCAGCAGCATTTGAGTATAAATATGACGGATTTAGAATGCAAATACACAAAAATGGAAAAGAAATAAAAATTTTTACAAGACGACTAGATGATGTAACAACACAATTCCCCGACGTATTTGAATTCATTACAGAATATGTTGAAGCAGACTCATTTATTATTGACTGCGAAGCAGTGGGCTATGACAGATTCAGCAAAAAATACATTGCATTTCAAAACATTTCCCAAAGAATCAAAAGAAAATATGACATCGAAGAAATTGCACGCAAATTCCCAGTAGAAGTGAATGTATTTGACGTAATATATTATAACGGAGAAAATTTAATAAAAAAACCATTTTCAGAACGAAGAAAAATATTGGTTTCAATGATAAAAAACCCAGAATATTTGAAAATCAAACCTGCAGAACAAATTATTACTTCTGATGAATCTGAAGCAGAAGAATTTTACCAAAAAAGCTTAGATGCAGGAAACGAAGGAATAATGGTAAAAAACCTATCAGGAATTTACAAACCAGGAGCCCGCATTGGTTATGGAGTAAAAGTAAAACCAACAATGGAAACATTAGACGTAGTACTAGTGGGAGCAGAATGGGGCGAAGGAAAAAGGGCTGCATGGCTAGCCAGCTTTATAATTGCTGTACGAGATTCTGAAACAGGCGAATTTTTAGAAATAGGCAGAGTAGGGACAGGTATCAAAGAAAAAGCAGATGAAGGAACAAGCTTTGGGCAACTTACAGAAATGTTAAAACCACTAATTATTAAAGAAGACGGCAAAATAGTGCATGTAAAACCAGAAATTGTTATAGAAATAGATTATGAAGAGATTCAGAAAAGCCCAATTTATTCGTCAGGTTATGCTTTGCGATTTCCAAGATTTACTCATTTACGCGAAGAAAGAAGCCCAGAAGAAATAACAACAAAAGAAGAAGTAGAAGAAATATATGAATCGCAGAGGGGGAGAGGGTAGCTTGTGTTATTTTTATTAACTTTACTTTTGGGCGTAATCGCGTTGTGTTTGTCAATTCTTTGCTACGATCAAATATTAAATTTTATTACTAAAATAGTAATACGAATTAGACTTTTTTTTGGCAAAATAAAACCTTGATTGATATGGCGTTTCTATTGTTATATGCATTTATTCAATTAGTTTTTATACTCGGAATGAGCCGGCCTCAGGCAAATACCAATCTGCTCATAACTATGTTTGTATTGTCTTTATTAACCGTTATGGGTATCGAAAGACTGTTTTTAAAGTCGAGATTTAATTATTTAAGCAGTAGAACTACCAACATTATTTCTCAATATAACGAACTTAGAGCAGATTATGAAGCTACAATAAGAAGGGAAAGGCAACTAATTAAATATATGAAAGACAATAGAAACATTTAAATATGCTTTGCGCAATTAACATACTAAGGTAATTTCAATGGCAAAAAAGGATTTTCTCAGAGAAGTTGAAAAAGAAAATAAGGCTAGCAATGGCAGGATTAAGAAGAATGGTAATAAAGTCGAAGAAGAATATAAAGAATTTAAGCAAGCTGTTGATTGATATCCTACTTCTTTAAAATAAACTTAAAAATCCAATGCCCCTGCGAGGATTTGAACCCCGGTTTTACGGACCGCAACCGCACGTACTATCCAAGCTATACTACAGGGGCATGAAGAATAAAAACTTATAGAAGCTTAAAAAACTATCTCTTTAAAAAATTAAAATATATAATCTGCCTGGCTCTGCCATTTGCCGCATTCTTTCTGCCTTGTATCCAAATCCCAATAATAATCAACACACTCAGGAACAGTAGATGCAAGACAAATACCAACAGAATTCCGGCTAATATCACCAACCTTGATACCAACCTGCTCGCCAAGCCACACTTCAGTAAGACCAATATAATCAGTCATAACACCATCAACTTTAAACCTTGCTTTTTGGTCTTGGATATCAATTAGCTCAACACTGCCTTGAATTCCTCTAAATTTGTATTCAGCAAGATAATTAGGAGACAAACCAGTAAAACTAAGATGAGGAATAACATATCCGCCAACACATGCAGGCAATCTTCTAACTGCCTGACCAGTACCATAATAAGCAAAATACATCCCTCCAATAGCTACGGCAAGAACTGCAACAAAAATTAAGGCTTCAAGTTTTCTAGAAGTAAATTGTCTAAAAGCACTAGAACGTCTTGCTGTTCGAGCTTGACCTCTTGTTATTGTCTGTGCTCTTCTTTGACGTGATGCTTGAGCACGATTTCTTGTCTGTCCTGCGGCTCTAATTTGCCTTCTTGCTGGAGATTCTGCTCTTGCTTGATTTCTTGCGTGAGATTGAACTTCCATGAAAACACCTCTTTAAGCGATATATAGAATAGCTTATTTATAAATTTTACTGAGAAACTTCCTAAACATACTAATTCCTCTAGCCCAAGGCAAAGGAGCAATTCTGCCGCCTGCCTGTGTTTTCCTTTTTTTTACTGCATTTTTAAGATTACCACTAAAAATAGTATAACCCCTGCCAATTTCGTGATACATATGAGCATCAGAACCACCAAGCCTAGCTAGTTTATATTTTTCAGCAGCCACAACTGCATAAAAATTCTCCCAAGAAAATATATTTCTAGCATTATGGGTTTCTACACCATCCAATCCTTTTAATTCTTTTAAGTCAACCTTCAAATGCTTTCTAATCCATCCATGACTAAAAGGATGAGCAATAACAGCAAAACCTCCCTGTTTATGTATTTCTTTAATAACCTTGACAGGATTCCTTTCCTTAATCTCTTTTTTAAGATAATAACCAAGAATTTCACCAACTTTTGTTTTGATTTCAGCACCAATAATAACCTCAAAGTTTTTATCCTTGTTTAATCTCTTTGTTTCCAAACCGCCCTTGATAGTATCATGGTCTGTGACAGCAATTCCGTTTAATTTTCTCTTTTTGGCTATTCTTAAAATCTTTTCAGGACTCATATTACTACAGCCAGAATACTTAGAATGAATATGCAAGTCATATTTTTTCATAATAGAAACAATAAATAGAGTTTATTTAAAGGTTGCTATATAATTTTTAAAAAATTTTTTTATTTTAAAATAATATATTACAGAATACA
>JAFGHW010000025.1 GCA_016929895.1 Candidatus Woesearchaeota archaeon | reverse complement strand
TTTTATGGTGGGCAGACTTTCCTCAATTTTATAGTTTAAAACTATATAACCGTAGGCCAAGTACCTTCCCGACCCAGAAATTATTAGTTTTTAGGGGTTTATAAAGTTATTGGTTGATAAAATGCATATTTCCAACCACAATAATGCTTAAATAAAACATTATTCCCATTAAGATTATGACCGAACAAAAACCTCTTTACGAAGATAATAAAATCAAGATAGACCCAAGTCCTACTGATACTGAAGGACACTATTTAGAAATCACAGTACAAGACGGGAAAACTAGGTATTTTCATTTACAAAGAGGAGAATTAGAAGACATGGCAAGAGCTACAAAGCTAGAATTTATTAGAACAGTCGATGATTTTATTCTAAATGCTATGCGAGAAGGAGATATCAGTTTTGATGGTTTACATAATGCATTGCAACAAGCGTATCAGGAAGAAGAAAATCTGATAAAGAAATTCTTTCAAGATATCCATTGTTCGGATTAATCAAATATTAACACTCCCCACTTCTCTTGCCCTTGAACTGCAATAAAAAATAAATAAATTTAAATATATTAACTTTTTTTGATTAAAAAAAGATACGATAAGTAAAACTGTTTTTACAGCATTCAAAAGCGATAATTTTTGTAAAAATGGAAGATTTGAATGAAGGAGAAAAAAAGAGAAAAGCTGAAGAAAAAATAAGCGTATCATTAAAAAAAATACTATCAAGCTTCTTGATGAAGTGGCAAAAAAGAAAGTGGTTCTGGCTATGAAAAATGGTTCTTTTGATATAATTAATCTAATAAGAAGTAAGAGGGGCAGAGGAGTTTCTTATGACAGCCAAATTAATTTCTTAGCAAGAACTTATCTTGTATTAATGGATGAAACCAATTTAAGTAAAGATTCGGCGGAAAAAAATCCGCAGTTAAAAAAAGTTTTTGATAGATTGAATGAAATTAATAATTTTTTCTTAAAAAGTGATGAGGACGAAGAATAATAATTCTATATATTACTAACATTACCAACATCACTAACATTACCAACATTCCGGGATTTATTTATTAAGTTCTTCTTCTTAGTTGCTTTACAATATTGTTTATAATATTACCAATAGAGTTGTATGCAATATTACTCACAAGACCATGAAGGGAAAAAAAAGGGATATCAACCATAATAAAGTAAAAATTACAAAAGAGTTAAAAGAAAATTTAAGAGGATTTACTGTTTCTGAATTATCTAAAAAACTTGATCTTTCTAGACAAACTGTAACTACTTGCTTTGCGTTTCTAGAAGGCGCAAAAAAAGTCAAAATAAGACAAACAGGCATGGCTAAAATATATTTTTGGAATAAAAAGGGGAAAAATGAATAAGATATTTTTAGTATTATTTAGTGTATTTATATTAATATTAACTATCAATATCGTTTCTGCATCAGATGTCTTGGTCTGGCAAGGTCAATATTATACTGGAACGACTTTTAATACTGGAACTTATGAGTTTAATTTTACTGTTTATGATGCTCTGACAGGAGGAAATATTTGTTATTCTAACACGACTAGTTTGACAACAGGCAATTGGGGGGAATGGAAAACAGAACAATCAGGAGTGAATTCTGCCTGTAATAATGTTTCTAAAGATTACTTTTTGAATATAAATATAGGTGGTGCTGACCAGACTCCGAGAAGAAGATTGGTTGTTTGGAATTCTTTAAGAAAAGATGTTGATGAAACCACGACAGGTAATTTAACGACAACAGGAATATTAGATGCAGGGAGATTTATCACCCCGTATCATCAAATAGTAACAGTAGCTAAATCTGGTGCAGATTTTACAACTATTCAAGGAGCAATAGATTCTATCACAGATGCTAATGCAACTAACAGATATGCTATCAACGTTATGCCTGGTGATTATGTTGAAGCTATTACAATGAAAGACTATGCTGATATAGTTGGAAGCGGAAGGACTAATTCTCGTATTGTAGGAACATCTGGAACAGTACTAACATATCCTGCAACTAAAGGAACTGTTTCAGATATGGGCATATATGTTGATTACGGGACTATTGGCGCTGAGTCTTCTGCTGTAGTTTCAGGTGGTGATGATTCTCAGATGATTAGGTGTGATATCACAGTAACTAAATCTGCTGGAGATTATCAAATGCATTCTTTCTCTATTACAGGAGGCGCATATAGAATGTTGGATTCTTACCATTATTATTCAATAACAGGCGCAACAACTGGCACTCAACTCACCCAATCAGCAATCGAACAAAGTGGTGCTTTGACTAAGTTTCTTTTGTATAATAGTGAAATTACAATGACAAGTGATGATACCAATGATGATTTAGTAGGGTTTGAAACCACGACAGGAGGTGTAGGTTCTTATTTGGTTGCTAACAATATCATAACTTTAAACGCTAGTGGTTCATCAGCAACAGCAACAGGATTATGGTTATATGGAAGTGCAAGTGGTGCGACTGTAGCGCAAAATCGTTTTACTGTTCACGGTAAATCTTCAGCATATGGGCTGTGGATTGAAAGCGCTGGGGGCGGAGCAATAGTTAATAGCAGACATAATGAGATAATCATAACAGGTACTGCTGCTGCTGAATCAGGACATGCTGGTGCAGGAGATACTTGGAACTCTGCTTTTGATAAAATCACTGCAAAAAGTGGTAGTTCAGGGACTGGAATAAAAACACTCGTTTCTTCGTCCCAAGATGGATATTTTGAGGTTTCTAAAAGTTTAATTTTAGGCAATGGAACAACAGGAGCAAAAACGATGTCATTCAATAATGGCTTTCTAGGAAATTTGAGCTGGAATCCAACTGCAGCAAGAGAGATAATAATCCCTGATGCAAGCGGAACCATGGGTGTTGGAACTGGCTCTGCTAATCAGGCAGTATGTTGGAAAACCGCAACAACTTTAGGATATTGTAGTGACGTAGTAAATTCAACAGGTGGTTGTACTTGCAATTAATATGAAAAAAATACTATTTTTGTTAGCAATATTACTAATTCCCGTAGTTTATGCCGAAACAACTTTCTTTGATAATCCTGATGATATGTTCATTTATTCAAATCCTGCTTCACAAGTATCAGGCAGAGGTGGGGGCGGAGGTGGGGGCAGGGGTTGTTTGTATAAATGGAACTGCACAAATTGGAGTGAATGTCTTCCTTCTGGAAAACAAATCAGAAATTGTATTAATGTTGGCACTTGTTCTAACACATATAACGCTCCAGAAATAGAACAAAACTGCACTTATACTGCTCTAAAAATGGAAAAAGATGAAAAGTTAGAAAAAAATAGTGTAATCGAAAAAGATATGAAAAAAGAACCTGAGAATGAAGAAACAGCGCATATGTATAAAATTTTTATTAAGAAAAGGGCTCCTGGTTCTGTTATTAGTTTTATTAGTGTTATGGCTGTAATAATTCTTTTAAGTATATTTTATTTAAATAAGGATTATTTTAAAAAACTGATTAAAAAATCTAGATAAGGGCTGTTCAAGATAATTCAAACACTAGAACTCCCCACTCTTCCTTCCCCTGCATAATTACTCTTTCTTGTTTTAATTTAAATTCTTTAGAAGCTTTCTTGAATTCTTCTATGTTTTTCTTCATTATCAAAACCATAACTCCTTTTGAAGATAAGACTTCTTTTGCTTGTTTAAAGAATTCTAAAGGATTTCCAGAAGGCATTGTTATTAAGCAGTCTATTTTTGAATACTTTAAATCAATGTCTTTCAAATCTACTCTGCTAAACTTAATAGATTTATTAACTCCGGCTATTTTTGCGTTTTTCTTGGCGGCATTTAGATGATTCATTGAAACATCAGAACAATTAATATCAAGACTTGCCTCAATTATATTTTTATCCAATTCTTCCAAATATTTTTCATACTTCGGCCAAAAATTCAGAAACAAAAACTTATCTTTAGAATAATAATGCACTGACTTACCAAAACAATAGAGCGCAGCTTCTATTGGAATTATTCCTGAGCGGCAAAAACAATCTAATAACTTCTTCTTAATGCTAAACTCAGCCAATCGAACCAATGCATAAGCTGCATTTCCTTTCAAACTCTCTGGCCCTAAGAAAATTCTATAATCTCGTTTAGATAAATCATCACCGCACAAATCAATTCCATAATGTTCTGAATCTATCGCATAAATAATTACTTCTGGATTTTTTAAATCAACTTTTCCCTGTGTTATTTTTTCTGCTATTTCGATTTCTAATTCTTTTTGCAAACTTCTTACTGCAAATGTTTTTCCTTTAACCCATTTATTAATATCATCAACCAATATTAATTTAACTATTGTGCGTCCTGAATATGCCAGCCTAACAACATCTCTTTCAGAGCATTCAAAAACAACAAATCCAGAATAAATCTTAGAATCAGCATTTATCAGCTCTTTTATTTCTAAAGCACATATGTCTTCGATTCCTTTATTCGTTTGTGCTATTATTTTCATCTTTAATTATTGTTGCCACAGCAACTAATCTATCTTCTGCTTCGAGTTTCATTATTCTTACTCCTTGTGTTGCTCTGCCTATTACTGATATGCTTTTAGCAGGTATTCTTATTACTATTCCTTTTTGGCTTATTAGCATCAGGTCATCTGTATCTTTGACAGTTTTTATTCCTACTATTTTTCCATTTTTGTCTGTTATTTTTATGTTGGTTACTCCTACTCCTCCTCTGTTTGCCACTCTGTATTCTTCTAAGGATGTTCTTTTGCCGTATCCTTTTTCAGTTACTGTTAGTAAGGTTTTGTTTTCTTCTGCTACTACCATTCCTATTACTTTGTCATCTTTTTTTAATTTGATTCCTCTGACTCCATAAGCGGTTCTTCCCATTGGCCGTATATCTGTTTCTTTGAAATGGACTGATTGTCCTTTTTCTGTTGCGATTAGTATTGTTTTTGTGCCGTCTGTCAAGACTACAGTTACTAGTTCGTCATCATCTGTGACTCCTATTGCTTTGATTCCTCCTCTTCTTGGTTTGTCAAATTCTGATAAGCTTGTTTTTTTGGTTATTCCTTTTTGTGTGACCATCATTAGATAATGGTCTTTTTCAAATTGTTTTACAGGTATCATTGCGGTTATTTTTTCATTTTTCATGGCCAGTAAATTCACAATAGCAGTTCCTTTTGCATAACGGCCTGCTTCTGGTATTTGGTGAACTTTTAGCCAGTGTACTGTTCCTTTGTTTGTAAAGAATAATATTGAGTCGTGTGTGTTTGCAACGAATAGGTCTTCTATAAAGTCTGTTTCTTTTGTTTCTACTCCTATAACTCCTCTTCCGCCTCTTTTTTGTTTTTTGTAGGTATCTATTGGCAGTCTTTTGACATATCCCGCATGTGTTATTGTTACTATCATTTCTTCTGGTTTTATTAGCTCTTCTTCTTCGAATTTTTTGGTTTCTTCTAGTATTACTTGTGTTCTTCTTTCATCTCCGTATTTTTCCTTGATTTCTCTTTGCTCTTCTTTGATTATGTTTAGGATTTTTTGTTCAGATGATAATATTTCTTTTAATTGAACAATCAATTCTAATGTTTTCTTTTGGTCTTCTCTTATCTTCTCCTGCTCTAATCCTGTTAGTCTTTGCAGTTTCATGTCTAATATTGCTTGCGATTGTTTGTCAGATAGTTTGTAATCTTCTATTAGGCCTTTTTTTGCTTCATTTGCTGATTTGCTCTGCTTTAAGAATGCAATTATATCGTCAATATTGTCAAGCGCAGTTATTAGTCCTTCAAGAATGTGTGCTTTTTCTTCTGCTTGTCTTAAATCAAACTCTGTTCGTTTTCTTACTATTATCTGTCTGTGTTGTATGTATTTTTGCAGTATTTGTTTTATGTTTAATAATTTTGGTGTATTATCATCCAAAGCAAGCATTATTATTCCAAATGTTGTTTGTAATTTTGTGTGCTGCAATAATTGGTTAAGAACTATTTCTGCATTTGTTCCGTGTTTTAGTTCTATTACTACGCGCATTCCTTCTCTGTCGCTTTCATCTCGTAAATCGCTTATTCCTGTTAGTCGTTTATCTCGCACCAGGTTTGCAATTTCCTCTACTAGGCTTGCCTTGTTTACTTGATACGGGATTTCGCGGACTATGATTTTTGTTTTGGTTTTTGTTTCTTCCAGGCTTGTTCTGGCTCTTAACTTGATTTTTCCTTTTCCTGTTGTGTATGCTTCTTTTATGCCCGTTGTTCCGCATATTATTCCTCCTGTTGGAAAGTCAGGAGCAGTTAAGTATGTCATTATTTGTTCTGGGTTTAGTTCAGGATTGTCTATTAGTTGTATTATTGCTTCGCTTGTTTCATTTAGATTGTGCGGCGGAATGTTTGTTGCCATTCCTACTGCTATTCCTGAGCTGCCGTTAATCAATAGGTTAGGAATTTTTGAGGGCAGAACAAATGGTTCTTTCAGGCTTCCGTCAAAGTTTGGAACAAATTTCACTGTTTCTTTTTCAATATCTTTGAGCATTTCTTCGCTTAGCTTGTTTAGCCGCGCTTCTGTGTATCTCATTGCTGCTGCTGAATCTCCGTCTATGGAATTATGTACAAAAACGCCTGCAGCTAATGCAAAATTATGAGTATCATCAATGGTTACATCATACACGTCTTCTCTTTTCTTTAATTTCTCGACAAAAAGTACTTTATGATTGCCGCATAATTCTACGTACAATCGTTGCAAATCATTATCAAAATATTTTTTAAACCCTTTTTCCCAAGTAGTAAACCCTTGTCCAAATTGTTCTTTTCTGATTAACTCATAGACTTCTTGATTAAGTGTCTGATATTCAGCCAAGGTTTCGTGACAAATACGTAAGAATCTCACCTTTCCAGTATTATTTGTAATTCGTTTTTTATTAGAAGCAACAATTTTATCATGAAACAACTTTTGATATTTTGGATCTTTCCAAAGTCGTTTAAGTGTTTTTGAAGCGCGTTCGCTAAGCTCTTTACGCTTTTCAGGATGTTTCTGAATATATTCTTTATTTACTTTGCTTAATACTTCGCACATATGTTCACGATATTCTGGATCTTGCCGACTTTGTTTATTTCGCCTTGAGAGGCGTTTAGAACACTCTTGTCTATTTTTTTGATCAGACCAGTATAGATTACGTCCCTTTGCTATTTTTTTACGATAACTTTCAGAAGCATGTAATTTCGCTGCGTGGATAGAATGGAGTTTTAAATGAGCTCCCCAATGAAGACGTTGTATGTTAAGAGGATTATTATTGCTTTTATTAAAATCTATATGATGTCTTACACGACCCATGCTTCTTCCATACATTTTATTCTTTAAATTCCATTCATCTGCAAGGTGATGGCAGTATTCCCAATTCTTACTTTCAGGTTGAAACACCATTTTATACCCTATAATAGCAGGATCGTCTTCTTTTTGAGAAAGTCTAAAATATGCTGGCATCAGAGATGTATTTGGCGCAAGATATTGAGCTTGTTTAAAAGACCCATCTAAAAGCATAAAACGATGATCAGGCGTACATTTAATTTTAATACCATTATCAAGAATAACTTTAACTAATGAAACTTTTTTCTTAGTACGTCTTGGATTTTTAATTTCAGCTATCGCAATATTCTTGTTTTTACCAATAGTAAAAGTAAAGTTTCTTTTGCCTGCTTTTGTCTCTTCAATAAGCTCTCCAAAATTTAATTCTCGGCCATCAGTTAGCTTAATTTTTGTATCTTTTGTAAAACATCCAAAATTGCCTTGTCCTTGTATTAATGGGTATCTTAATGAGAAGGTTTGCGCCATTCGCACCATTGCATCATAGACTGCTGTGTCTCCATGTGGATGGTATTTTCCCAGGACTTCTCCTACTATTCTTGCTGATTTTTTAAATGGCTTGTTGTGCAGCATTCCCATGTCATGCATTGCATATAGGATTCTTTTGTGTACCGGCTTCAGGCCATCTCTTACATCTGGCAGGGCCCTTCCTACTATCACGCTCATAGAATAGTCTAAATAAGACTGTTTCATCTCGTCTTCAATTACTTTTGGTATGATTTTTTCTTTTGGCTGCTTCGCTGTTTCTTCCATTTTACCGTCGAGAAATAAGGTTTCTCTTAAAGATTTAGAATGTGTTTATCTTTATAAAGGTTTTGTTCAAATTTTGGCATTAGAAAGGCTGTAGATAAAGAATTTAAGAGGTTAGTGCCTGAAGAATATGGTTTTTTATGCAGAAACTCTTTCCGCAATATACACATTTCTTCCTCTTCCCAGTTAGAATTCTATCTTTATTTTGATACTTCATTTTATTCTTGCACTTCGGGCATAGCAGAGTCAGCATTTTCTTCTTCCTCTTTTCCTTCAATCATTTCTTCTACTTTTTCATCGATTTTTTCCTGGATTTTTGGCGGTATTCCTTTTGGAAAAAGTCCTTTTGATTTGTATTCTCGTTTTTTGGGTGTTTTTTTCTTGGCTTCTGCAAGTATTTCTTTGACTTTTTTCTTTGGTTGTGGTTTTTTCTCTTGAATTGTTTGTTCTTTTTCTTTTAATTCAGGAGTTTCTTTCTTTTTTTCTAGCTCTTTCTGTAATAATTTTGCTTCTTTTTCTACTTTTTTTATTTTTTCTATGGGCTCTTCTTGAGAAAGTTTTTCAGATGTCTTGTATATTTCAAGTCCTCCGAGCATTTCTTTCATCACGTCAGAACTTTCTTTTACATCATAGGCTTCTAAGATATCTATTTCTTCCAGTTTTCCTTGTTTCCCACCTTCGCGGGTGCCAAAAACCTCTGGTTTTTGAGCATGTTCTAATTCTTGTTCTTTTTTTTCAATTACTTGTTCGAGTTCTTTAAACCCTGCAAATTTTTCTTTTAGCTTGTCTGATGGGATGTCAAAGTATTCAAAGAATTTTTGTGTTAGTTTGATTAATTTTGTTCTTCCTTTTTTTTCGCGGGTTATGTATCCTTTTTCTTCTAAGAAATCCAGATGATGGTATGCTTTGTTTGTTCTTATTTTGATTACTTGCGACTGCATTACTGGTGCTTTGTGTGCGACTACTGCTAATGTTTGCAATATGGTTCTTGGCAGTTCAGTTGTAGAAACTACTTTACGTACAAATGGCATATAATGTTCGCGAACTGCTAGTTTCCATTCATCTCCGTCCTGAATCAGCATTATTGAACTTTTTTTCTCGTCTAAATCCTTTTTTAGTTCGACTAATGCTGCTTCTATTCGTTTCAAATCTTTTTCTTTTGTAATTCGGGAAAGTTCTTCTAAATGCATAGGCTTGCCTGAAGAAAATAATAGTGCTTCTAATCTGTTTTTTAAGTCGCTAAGCTGAGTATTTTCCATCTTGTTCTTTAATCACTCCTTTTTTTACCATATTATCTGCAAATGCTTTTACTTCTTTTGGTCGCAATCCTATAAACGGTGATATTTCTTCGCTTGTTTTAGGTTCTTTAACTAAGTGTTTAATAAAATTTTGCAAAACTGTTGTCGCATTTAAGTCTAAAACCTTGTTTTGCGCACGAACACTTTTAACAACCATGTCTGCTTCATGCAGGCGGCTTTGTAAATCATTTAAAAAGTCAGATAAATCATTTGATTTAAAGCGGAGCTCTTCTGGAGCCAGTATTTCTATAGAGGATGGCAGTGCTTCAAAGCAAAAATCTATTATTTGCAGTGTATCCTTAAATTTTATTTCTAGTTCAACAAAGGTGCTGAATAGTTTGCCTTGCGGTTTTGCTTCTTCGTAATCTTCTTTTAGTATATCTAATTCTTTTTTTAGTTTTGCTACATAGTTTTTTAGGGATTGCTCTATGTATTCTTTTGGTCCTCCAAGCATTTCTAATATTGTCCTTGCTTGTATTTCCATTAAAATTGGGTTTTTTTGGTAGTTTAAATAATTTGTGTCCAGGCGGTGTAGCATTTATACTACTAAGATACACTATAACTATTCTTGAGTAGTTCTAAAAGCTTTAATATTGTTTTTTAAAAGAAGTATTCTGGGAGTGGTAAAAATGTTTAAGTTGTTTAAAAAGAAGAAAAAGGATTCTAGCACAGTTCTGCCTCCACCTTTGCCTCCTGAAGAGCTGCCTGAAAAGCCTAAAGGAGACTTGCCTCCTATTATTCCTGAACAAGAACCTCAAGAGGACGTCGATATTCCTGAGTTAGAATTTCCTGCAATGCCAAAGGAAGAACTGGCAGAAGAAGAGGAGATATTGCCTCCCAAGCCTAAGGATTTTGCTGTGAAAAAGCCATTGCCCAAGTTTGAATCCGGGGTTCCTACTGTTTTTGACAAGACTATTGAAGAAGAATTGCCTTCTAAAAAAATTATTAGGCCCAGGCTTCAGCCTATTTTTGTTGGTGTTGATGATTATAAATTGATAATTAATAATACTAATATTATTCGTTCAAAATTGCTCGAGGCAGAAGATTTTGCAAAAAAACTTAATCATTTAAAGCATAAAGAATCTCAGATTCTTGATAAATGGCAATCGCGTATCGAGGATATTGACAAAAAGATGAATTATATCGATAAGCTGGTTAGTAAAGCGCAAGGGTGATTCGTAATGGATTCAAAGGCTCCGGTTTTTGTTAAAATTGAAGATTACAAGGATATTGTTGACTTATTGGCATTGATTAAGGATAGATTAAAACAGGCTAAATTTCTTTTGGACAAGGTTAAGGAAATTAAGGATCAAGAGGATACTGAAATAAGTATTTGGTCCAAAGAGATTGAGGATGTTGACCAGCGGATTAGTGATGTTGACAGAGCTTTGTTTGAGCCAGAACTATGAAAAAAAAGACTAAAAAGCAGGTAGCTAAAAAAAAGCCTTTCTTTGTTGGAATTAAAGATACTGTTTTTATTAGGCGAAGTGTTCTTCTGTCTTCTAAAAATTTGATTGATTGCTTAAGAAAATATGAGGGCTTGGTTGACTTGCGCTTGCGCAAGCAGAATTATGTTGTTGAATTTAAGAGGGTGATTGATGAACTTTTAGTTCTAAACCGTAAATTAAGGAGCCATTTGCCTAAAACAGAACTGCGGGAAAAAGAGGTCCCTGTTCGTACTAAAGCCAAGCCTTCTGTTTCTATTCCTTTGAATAAGTCTCATTTGGATATATTGGAAGAAGAGCTAGCGCGTGTAGAGTCTAAATTGGATAGGTTGGAATAAAAACCAATAGCGCCTAGCGAAGTTCTCTATTTTTTGTTGAATTTATGTGTGACTCGGTTTGAGAATCATCTTAGTATTGCTCAACGTAGCGCGCTATTGGTTTAGAATAAGTTTTAAATAGTCTCTGGATATTTCTTAAATCTATGCAGGCGTGTCGGAGCGGCCAAACGAGACAGAGTGTTCTTTAAAACACGTCCAAACTCAAGGCTTGCGATGAAAACCTGTTATCTATCATTCATCAAATGGTTAGATATCTGTTGGCTTAGTGCCTACGCAGGTTCGAATCCTGCCGCCTGCACTTTATTTTTTTCTCTTTTTTCTTAAAAAGTTTTATATAGATTTGTTATTAATTTAAAAAAACATGATAGAAATCCGAACAATCGGCGGTTATAATGAAGTTGGTAAAAACATGACTGCTGTTAGGGTTGATAATGAAGTGGTTATTTTTGATATGGGTCTGCACCTTCCAAATTATATCAAGTTTACAGAAGAAGAGGGCGAAAATGTTATTAAGCTTAGCAAAAAGTCTTTGATGTCTGTTGAAGCTATTCCTAATGATGAAATTATTAATGACTGGACCAGATTGGTTAAGGCGATTATTCCTTCTCACGCCCATTTGGATCATGTTGGCGCGATTCCTTATATGTCCAGCAAGTACAATTGTCCTGTTGTTTGTACTCCTTTTACTGCTTCTGTGATTAGGACTATTCTAAAGGATGAAAAGATTAAGATTAGGAATAGAATTAAAATTTTAAATCCTAATGCAACTTTGAATTTAACTAAAAATCTTAAAGTTGAGTTTATTAACATGACTCATTCAACTCCGCAGACTGTTATGATTGCTTTGCATACAAAATATGGAGTTATTTTGTACTGTAATGATTTCAAATTGGATAATAATCCTACTTTAGGCAGGCAGCCTAATTATGATGCTTTGCAGGAGGCAGGCAAAAAAGGTGTTTTAGTAGCAATTGTAGATTCATTGTACTGCGATCAGAGGGTTAAAACGCCCTCTGAGTTAGTTGCCAAGGAAATGTTAAAAGATGTCTTATTGGGTGTTCATTCCAAAGGACATGCAGTGATAGTGACTACATTCTCGTCGCATATAGCCAGGCTGAAATCAATCGCGCAATATGCCAAGCAATTAAATAGAACAGTTGTTTTTTTAGGAAGGTCTTTGTCTAAATATATAAACGCTGCCAAGGATTCTAAGGTTATTGATTTGACTAAAGAAGGCGAGGTTTGCAGTTTTGCAAAGCATATAAGGAAGAAATTAATTCAGATAGAGAAAAAAGGCGCTCATAAATTTTTGATTATTGCCACAGGCCATCAGGGCGAGCCAAAATCTGTGTTGTCTAAGATGACTAAAAGGATTTTTCCATTTAAGTTTAGTTCAGAAGACCATGTTGTTTTTTCTTGCAAGACCATTCCTACGCCTATTAACGAGAAATTAAGGGCTGTTTTAGAAAATGACCTTAAAAAAGCAGGCGTCAGGATTTTTAAGAATATTCATGTTTCAGGTCATGGAGGATATGAAGACATTAGGGATTTGTTAAGGATGACAAGGCCTAAGCATGTTATTCCTGCGCATGCAGAACAAACAGGAACTAATGCTTTTGTAGAGCTTGCCAGAGAATTGGGCTATACTAATAAGTTTATTCATCCTTTTAAAAATGGGGATAAACTCATTCTGTAGAACAATAAAATATATAAATAAGAAAGAGATTTTACTATTCTAGAGGGGAAAATTTATGAAGTTAGTTTTAGCTGACGCAACATATTTCAAGGATAGTATTGCTGTTATTTCTGAGTTAGTTCATGAAGCAAGGTTTAAAATCAATCAGGATGGCCTGGAATTAGTTGCTATGGACCCTGCTAATGTTGCTATGGTTATTTTTAAATTACTGTCTAGCTGCTTTTCAGAATATCAGGTTGAGAAAGAAACTGAGATTGCAATTAATTTGGCTAATCTTAAGCAGATTTTAAGAAGGGCAAAGGCAAGTGATATTCTTACTTTAGAGGTTACGGATGATAATAAGCTTAAGGTGCAATTAAAATCAGGTTCTGTAAGGACGTTTAGTATTCCCATAATTGATATCGAGGAAAAAGAACAGAGAATCCCTAATCTTTCGTTTCCTGTTTCAATCATTACCAGGGCAAATATATTAAATGATGCTATTGATGATGCTGATATTGTTGCAGAGGCTGTTACTATATCTGCTGAGCCTGATAAGATGATAATAAGCGCAGAGGGTGATTTGTCAAAGGCTCATATTGAGATTAATGCTGATGATGACACTCAAATCGCTTCTGAAACAAAGGCCAAGATTAAGGCAAAATATTCTATTGAATATCTCAAAAAAATGATGAATGGAAGCAAGTTATCTGATTTTGTTTCTATTAATTTTAATCAGGATTATCCTTTAAAGCTGGAATACAAGGTTGTTGATAAGCTTCTTTTAAGCTTTATTCTTGCTCCTAGGGTGGATAATGACTAATGTTGTTCTTATTTTACCTCCATTTGTTAAGCCTTTTTGTATTCCTGTCGGTATTTCTTATTTGAAATCTTTTGCTGAGAAGTTTTTGCCTGATGTTAAGATTAAGTGTTTGGATTTAAATAGTGTTTTTCATGATATTGTTTTAAAATATTATGAGAACAAGCCAGAAGCAGAGGATTTTATCAAGGCTTTTGATTTTTTTAAAAATACAAGGAATTCTGATTTTGATTTTGATGATTTGAAAAAGCATTCTGCTGTTTTTCTTCCGGTTTTGAATAATATTCATGCTAAGTATGTTTCTTTTTTTCAGGAGATGATTAATGGAAAAAGGCATATGAACCGGCTTGCTAAGACTTTGGCTTCTATGATTTTAAAGCAAAGGCCTGATATTGTTGGTTTTAGTGTTAATCATGATTTTCAGTGGCATATTTCTTTGGTTCTTGGTTTGATTCTCAGGAATAAGGGTGTTAAGGTTGTTTTTGGCGGCAATTTTTTCTCTGTTAATGGTGAAAAAAAGTTTTTTCCTGCTGCCATGGATTTTGCTATTGTTGGCGAGGGTGAGAATAGTTTTGTTGAATTGCTCAAGGCAATTGAGAATAATTCTGGACTGGATTCTGTTCCTGGTTTAATTTATATTAAGGATAATAAAATTGTTAATAACGAGCCAAAGCCGTTAACTAATCTTGATGAGATTCCTTTGCCTGATTACTCCTGGTTTAATCCGCGGGAATATTTTACTCCTAAACCTGTGTTGCCTATCCTGACTTCAAGGGGTTGTTATTGGCGCAAGTGTGCTTTTTGTGTTTATCATAAGAATTTTTTGGGCTATAGGCAGAGGTCTATTCAGAATGTTGTTGATGAATTGAGATTTCATAAAAAATGCGGTATTGATTGTTTTAATTTTGTTGATGAAATGATTTCTGCGCAAAGGTTTGAGCAAATTGCTGATGAAATTAAAAAACAAGAAATAAATATCAATTATATCGGCATGGCAAAGCCTACAAGTGATTTCACATATGAAATTTTTAAGAAAATGTTTGATTCTGGCTGCCGTATGATGTTATGGGGTGTTGAGTCTGCTAATCAGAGGGTCTTGGATTTGATTAACAAGGGGACTGTTGTTAATGATATCAAGAAAGTGTTAGAAGATTGCGCAAAAGCAGGAATCAAAAATCATGTTTTTTTGATTTTTGGCTTTCCTACAGAAACAAAGGAGGAATTATTAGATACGTTGAATTTTGTTTATCAAAATAAAGATGTTATTCATTGTGTTCATAAGGGCAGTTTTGCTTTAGAAGCAGGCAGTGAAATTTTTAATAATCCTGAGAAGTATTGCATTAGTTTTATTCATAACAAGGATAAGATTCTTAATAAATATCGTTATGATGTGAATCGTGGCGTAAAGTATAGCGAAAAAGAGCATTATTCTTTGAAATATGCTGAATTTTGTGAGTCTTTTAATCCTTTGGGCGGTTTTATTGGTTCTTTAAGAGAGCATGCTTTGATAATTTATTCAGATAGGGCTAAAGATTTTAATAGATTAAAGAGAAATGTTCATTTCTTGCCAAAGTAGAACATTTTTTCTATTGAAACGTCATCTGAAGTATAATCTCCTTGCCGGGGATTTTTTGCTTTTTTCTTGGGGGCTGTTCTGAAAGATTGTTTTTGTTCTGTTTTAGGGGTGAGCTTTGATTGTGTTTCAATTGCTTTGCGCGGAGACGTTTCTCTTAGTGTTTCTGGCATTTGCTCGAATTGTTTTTTAATTTCTGAGAACTCATGAATTATTTTTGAAACTTCTTGCTTTACTTTTTGTACTTCTTCCATTATTTTTCTGTTGTTTCTTTCCATCATTATGATATATTGTTCTGTTGAAGATGGGTTCTTTGTTGATTCCATTTCTTCTTTTGACTTATGCAGAAATTCTTTTATTTCATTTTCATGAACTGAATCACTTGCTTGTTCTATTGCCTCTTCCATGGCCATGCCGTGTTTTTTAAGTTCTTTGCTAAGTTGGTTTATCTTTTTTAGTTTTTCTACATCCAATTTATCACCTATTGTTCAATCATTAGATATCCATCATCATCTAAAACCAATTTTTTCTTTGTAGGCTCCATTTGTTTTTCTGCAGGTTTTTCATCTCTCGGTATTGGTTTTACTTTTGGGAGGTGTATTTTTTTAATGCTTGATAATTGTATTGCGCATTTTTCACAGTATAGTTTTTTGCCTTCTTTTTTTGCTATGCATAACGGACAGACATGCTTTCCGCACCAGTTACAATGGCCAATTACTTCTTTTTTATGTTTATTGCAGCGCATTTTTCCCCCTTTAGAATAAAGAAGATACAGTTTATTTAAATTTTTCTATAGTAAAAAAGAATATTTAACAATTTTTATTTAT